>CAZPHL010000005.1:13136-55280 GCA_964586465.1 uncultured Sangeribacter sp. | reverse complement strand
GAAACAATTCTTTGTAAATAATCATGGATTATGGTAGAGAGAACTGGCATAAGAAGATGGAATATCCCTGACACAGAATAGTCCATACTTTGGCAAAATAGTCCGAACATATATAAAATAGTCCTAACTGTGGCGATCTTGGCCAATGTTCGGACTATTTTTATCAATTGTGCAATATGTATCACAATATGCTTACAAATACGCTACATAAGGGTGGATAAAATGAACTTATCTTATTTCGGACAAAATTCCGAACTTTACATTCACAGGGGATGGCTTTGGAAGGACGTTGATGTTGGACTCTACAGAGGAGTAGGAATACTTATAATCAAGAGTGTAGTAAAAACTTTTCATAAAAATACTTGCAAGAGGATAAGCTTTTCACTAACTTTGCGTTGCTTGTGCAACGGTAACACGTCACTTTGAGTACGACCTAATGAAAAGCTGTTTACTCGACGCTTTGATCCTTGACTTTTCAGAACTTTACAACTTAATATGCATTGTCAGGACTAAAGCAACGGTAGCAGTACCAAGTTTTTATTTTGTAACTCTTCGTGAGAGTGTCCTCGTAAAGACAACAGCTCGTTCTAAAATTGAAAGTAGTCTCTCTACAGAAGATAATTAAAGAAACTCTATAGGAACCCAGATGGAATATTTCTGAACTTATATAAAATTAATAACCTTTCGAATTTAAACTTTTCACACCAATAAAAAAGAAATATGATAGAATCCAGCACTTCTAAATTTTTCTTGAGTATCGAGCACGCCGACTGGTTGACTTACAATGGAGAGCAAGTTTCAATGAAGGATTATCTCAATTCTTTTTCAGAATGTTTGGCAGTGGAGGGTTATCCAATACATTTCTCAATTAAAGAAGAGGGAATAGATTGGATGACGATAGAATCAAACCAATTCCCGGCCGCCTTGATTATTGCTTTGTTTGCTTCTCCTTTGGAGTTTGAGAGTATATATAGTCCAGAGCCTTATTTCGTTGTGGGTAACGAGAATTGTGCGTTCTCTAATGATAAGGATAGATACTTCTTTATTCCGGAATTGGGTACTTCGTTTGAAGATATGTCCAGTGTCATAAACGCATTAAAGAGCACTCGAAAAGATCTTCAGACTACGAGGATTGTGGGCATAAAATATCTAAATCCGACCGACATTCCACAAAGATTACCTGAATGTATCGTCGGCACGCCCGGATTAATTTTAAGAGATGGTATCACCATCATGATTGATACCATTCTGAATCAACATAAAGGACAGCCATGTAAAGTCTGCCAACCCGTGCACGCCTCCTTCTATGATAAAATATGGAAGTCTCTGAATAAATTATATACTCTGGAGTCGTCCCTAGAAACTGGGAGTGATATAGATTGTCGAGATGAGGATGAAGCAGATGAATTCTTCCAACCGGGTTTGGACAACGAAGATTGATAACTTAAAATCATTATAATCCGTACATTCTACTTTTCGAAAGATCTGATAAAGGATTAATATAGCAAAAATTTCGGGATAGACTTTTATTGGTAAGTGCTGCGGCTTGTTGGCATGTAGAGATAGATTGAGGAAGTCCTGAATATTTAAAAAAGGTAGCCATGCAAAATGGCTCGAGATAAATCCTAAAAAGACTACGGTATAGGATCAATTATATTAAATATTAACTATCTTTAATCCTGACATTATTACATATGTCACGAATTATTGCTAATGTCTTAAGGAATCAGAAATTTAAATCAAAAATCTTTTAATATGAACAATCTGTCAAAGAGAAAAGCCATACAGAAATGGCTAGAATCACAACCGAGAAAAACAGAACGTGATTGGCTGCTTGAAGAACGTTGTGAATCAGAAGAACAACGACAACTTGTGCTTAATATTCTGTCATTATGTGAGGAACAGGATATTAGTATTGCTCCATATATTTGTTTACATGGTGACTTTAGTAGACAATTCGTGAAGAAGGGCTATCATCGTAAGTATTTCAATATATTGGATCCAGATTTTTGTAATGATGAAAAAATGGTAATGCTTTATATGAGCATACATGGAGGATATACCAGTGCGAAGTTTGGACCACAAACCCCTACAAAAATTCAGTTTGACTTTTCATTATTTGGAAAGTATTATTTTAATATAGGTGAGTCAATTGAGAAGCAAAGTATCCCGTCCGTTCAATGGAAAAAGTACCTTATTGGAAAATTAGGAGATATGCCAACATCAGATGCAGAAGACATAGCATCTTTGCTTATTAAGTCCAATCACCGCTTTATGGATAATACTCCTCTCTATGATTTAGAAAGTCCTGAGTTCATGAAAATTCTGGAAGAGAAAACACAAGGGAAGAATAGTGTCATATCCAGTGGTCTCGATAAGATACCTTCAGCAAATTTTATTCCTAATAGAGCAAAGGTTAACTATACCATCTCTTCTGATCTTCATCAATTGACACTTGGTGAGTTCATTGAAAAGCTTATGAGTCCATCCATTTATAAAGGGGGAAGGCTTATTATAGCATTTATTAATAAGAATAACGATTGTCTTTTTTTCCCTGATGAAGCTGCGGGAGTTGTTAACAAGTACGGGGAGATATACTCCGGATATTATGAAGAGTTTGGTGTCGTTTGCCCGGAAATGATTGATTTTACAAATATTATCAAAAGATATGAATTTACTCAGCCAATTGTCGCATGTACCAAACGTTATGGCACAATTCCTGTATTGGATATTGTTCCATTTGAGTGGGATGGTTATGCTTTTAATGCTATTGTAGTCGATAAGGTCAACGTAAATGGACGGCTTTCAAATGTCAGTGATTGGTTGGTGTGAAAAGAAAAAACTAAAGTTGAGTAAATGACTTATAAAAAAATTAGTATGGAACAAAAAATGATATCAATTATTGTCGGTAATATCTATGGATCAGATAGGTACCAAGACATATTAGAAAACAATCCCAAATTGAAAGAGTTATTAACTGAAGGCTGGACTATACAACAGTTTTCCGTTTTACCTCAAACAACCCATCTAAAAAATGGTTCTTCCGAAGAATTAAGCAAGATTAGAGTAGTACTCTTATTAAAGAAGAGAGATTGAGTCTAAAACGTTTTTGTAATCATTATATTGAAGAAAAATCATCTTGATATTTTGTCTTAAAATAATCTTTAATTTTAGGTTGATATTTTGAGGCTAAAAAGTTTACTTTGCTCATATTTTGCTATATTGTAAAGATGCGCTAACTTTGTACCAAAATAAAATTATACCTAATGTTGCATCAAGTTATTTTGGATAGAATTCTTGCAAAGTATGGCAAGGAAGTCATTTACTCTGCTGACTGTGCTTCATTGGCAGGACATATTGGGGTAAGCGAGACCACAGTTAAGCGGATGTTTGGCTTGGTCGGCAAAGATTCACCTGAACGCAATCGCACTCCTCATAATAGCACTATGGATATAGTTGCTAAGTGGCTTGGATATGACAGTTACAAGGATTTGTTACGTGAGATAGGAGAGGGGGATTTCTCTTCTGAGTTTACTTCCTTGCATAAAATTGAAACAAAAGATCTCGCGGTTGGAACCCAGATTCAAGTTCGTTATGAGCCGGCGCGAATTATTGTTATGAGTTATCTCGGCGATGGGGAGTTCCTGATAAATGAGACAAAAAATAGCAAGCTCCAAAAGGGTGACCAAATTCGTCTCAGCAGTCTTGTTCTTGAGCATGAGATGATTGTGAGTGAAGTAGTCAGAAATGGACATTCTCTTGGTGGTTATCGGGCTGCCAAAGACGGAGGACTGACAGCATTAGAGATTATAGTCTGATTCTTCGCTCCATTTGCGGAGTGTGTCAGAAACAGCTTCGTTAAATTTGACATATAGCTTACCGGCATGGCTTTTTTCATAAGCTCTTGCCACTGCAAGTTCAACATCAATTCCAGTGGTTTCAGGATATAGCAGCTTGGTATCCCTTACTAAACCTTGATAGGCGGTGGAATGTGATGCTGCAAGGTCATACAGCAATTCCTGTAACTGTTTTTTTGTTATCCCGGAAGTTAGGGCATTATAAGATGCCTCAACTTTTGAGGTGAAATCCTTCATCTGTGTGTCTATGTCTATGACAACCTCCTGTGGCTTGTCCTGCTCTTTTAATGTAGAGGTTGTTGACTTAGGCTGAGTTGCTGCAGGTAGAATTGGCTTAGAATGTGGAGATAGTGAAGCCACTGTATCATCAGTTATAACCCCTGTATTGTTTCTCCGAGTTTCTTGGTTAATTTCAGGGACCATCTGTACTGTATCTGTCTGTATGTACCTGGTATTTAGTTCCCGGATTAACATTGAAATGGTAGTGACGAAAAACAATATGCCGAGGACGATCAACAAATTCCTATTAGATTTCTGTTCTAAGGTAGCGAAAAGCCTACGGTCGTTAAAATTCTCATTCATACATTCCTTACGGAATCTCCTGAATCTTGATAACGGAAACTCTTGTACGGTCTCAGCAATCACGTCAACGATTCTTCCTATCGCTGAGATGTCCTTATATGCAGTAGGTTTTTCACCGATTGAGATAGGATCGCTGAATGATTTGGTACCACCAGAGTTTCTGCTAAGTGTGTCTGAATATGACTTGTCAAGGTCAAGGAGCATGACGCTCCTGTCGCTGTGGCGCAACATGATGTTTGACGGCTTGATATCACAGTGAATCACTCCGCTGCGGTGAAGATAGGTGACAACGCTTAGAAGTTCTCTTAAGAATCTGCTGATATTCTCAGTGGTACTGAAATATTCCTTTCCCTCCTTAGTATTGATGAAATCTTCAACAGTAATCCCGTCGATAAAGTCCATTTCAATGTAGACTTCCTCAAGGTCATCTCTAAGATTACGATATATAGGAAGAGCATCGTGCTTCAATCTCTGTCCAATCCGGAATTCCTTTCGATACGATGATACAAACTCAGCTTTGTGGATCAGTTCCTTGCGGAGTCTTTTCACCGCAACATGTAAATCCTTATGTAAAACCTTATAGACTATACATGACGCTCCCTCTCCACAGATATTTTCGTCTTTGAAGCCCGCTGTCACAGTATCAATGTTCTCGACTGTGAATTCTGATCCGAAATCCGATGATGAAGTGGTGTCTATCATATTGCAAAATTACAAAATTCCAGTGAATTGGAAATGAACAATTTGAACTATGTAAAGATAAAAATCCATTACTATCTTTGCAAAGAAAAAGCTATGGTATATCATCCGGAAGAAAGAAATGAAATATTGATGAAAAGGATTAGGGTGGAGTTGAGGCATAAAACATATTATCCAAAACCTGTACATTCCAAGCCACTTGTCGCTTCACCTACTCCTCTATATTTGAGATTGGAAAAATTACGCAAGATGAAAGAAGAAAAGAAGTCAAGATTGTCGTTTATAGATGATTTCCTTGATTCAGAAGAGAATCAGAAGAAATATGGATTCACAACCGAAGTCGTGAACGGAATACGTAGTATCTATTATGACGGAGACATCAATCTGTTGAACGAAGCTATGTACGGTGCTCAAGCCATGCCAGCTTATCCGGAAATAAATTCGGAGAGAGCATTACATCTATATGAGCAAGATGATAAGCTTTATGCACGTATTCCTCATAAGGATGATAAGGATGAAGACATTCCTGTAAAGATCAGAATCGGCACTGAAGATTCTGAGGCTCCGAACTTTGCCATTGTCTCAGAAAAAGATGATGCTAAACTCACTCAACTATGTCTTACTGACCCTGCATATTTCCCAACAGAGTCAGATTGTCTTTATATACTTGACTTGAGAGGGCTCTCGGTTCTGAACAGGTATGTCCGTAATAATTTCATAAGAATGATAGAAGAGTGGAATAACCTGCATCCGACTGATAAGTTAGCGACAGATATTCCGCTGCCAAACTATCGTTTCTTGGCTTCGGCTGCCTATGCCACAGCTAAAAGAAATCATTTATAGAATTCTGGGAAAGGTCATTCTGAAAGTGAACAAAAAGAACTCAGGTATTCTCAAAGCTAATTAATAATTTTGTACCGAAAGAAAAAGCCGAATCGCTTGAAAGGAAGTAGGCACAGTCTTATAAATCCAATTTTTATGTCAAGAGTTTGGACAGTGAGAGCTAAGACGCACATTTGCTCTGAAATCCCTAAAGGATTTACCATCCAAGTAACCACACAACAGAATGTGCATGATTACTATGCGCTTCGTAATGCAATCCTTTCAAGAGGTCTTCCTCATATAGGCGGTCACGAGCATGATGGCTCTTGGGATTGGTTCTAAACATTTTTTGAAGCGTGGAAATTGTTTCAAGATCCACGCTTCAGTAAATATCGTAAAAGCTATGGTTTTAATGAAAAATCTCATTAACTTTATATTCAGAAGTCGGTTGCCTTAGATCGGAAATCGGCAATAGTGGAAAATTAACACTCTTACATTGAGGATTTTAATTTGTATTTGATCGCTCTCGGAAAAATATACTTTCACGGGAGAGGATGAATATTCTAAATTTTAATTCACAATGAGAAAGAGACGTAATCAGGAACTCATTCTTGAAATGAGCCAACCGCGCATTGTTACGGCAGTGACCAAGCAACCGGAATGTATCTTGGAGGCAATGGAACTTATTTCCGAAAGTGCCAACAATTCACACCTAAACGATGACTTCTTCGAAGCGGTAAAAGTACCTTCAAACTATCTGTCAGAGCGACTGCTGATGACTCCTACTCAGGCTGTATTGTTGTCTTTACTCCTGGATCATAGTGAGGACAGTAATATACACCTGAGGGATATTGCTGAGATAACCGGGTGCAGTACTACCAGGATACTTAGATTCTCCAAATCTTTGGAAGATCTTGCACGGCGATTCTACATAAGGATACGAAAAGGACGCAGTTGTGATTCATATAGAATCCCCAGAGAAGTAATAATGACCCTTCGCGATGATCTCCCTTATGTACATAAGACCAGAGAGATATCCAATGTCAATGAATTCTTTGATAGCTACAAAAAAATACTGGCTGAAAAGAAATCAGACGAGATCACCCATGATATGTTCAAACAACTTAATGAAGAAAATCTTGAGCAAATCAAAGACACCCATTTTGCAAAGACATTGAAAAGGATACTTGGATGTGCCGATGACAGATTACTCTTTACACACATGGCACATTGCTATGTCTGTATGATGGATGATTACATTGAATTTCACGAAATAGAAGAGATATATGATGACGAGATACCTTCATGCCTTAAAATGGATATGAGGAGTCAGAGATCGGAAGTACAGGAACAACACCTTATCGAGAACTCCAACCGTGATGGCATGGCCATTCCGGACTCATACAGACTTACTGACTATGCCAAGAATGAGGTCTTGAAAGAGATATCGATATCCGAGTCGTTACATACCAGCCATCAAATCACGAAAAGCGACTCTCTGCCGGAGAAGATACTGGTATATAATGAAAAGGAGGGTGAGCAGATTGAGCAATTAACATCCTTGCTGATGCCCGATAGGTTCAAGGAAATTCAGGAAAATCTTGAACAAGCCGGAATGAGACGAGGGTTCTGTTGCTTGTTTTATGGGTCTCCCGGTACAGGAAAGACAGAGACAGTATATCAGATTGCGCGACAGACCGGACGTGATATACTAGAGGTAAACGTTGACGAGATAAAGAGCTGCTGGGTAGGTGAAAGTGAGAAAAATATCTCTATTATATTTGACCGTTACCGTAATATATGTCATGAGTGCGATATTGCCCCGATTCTTCTTTTCAATGAAGCTGACGCAATACTTGGAATAAGAATGGAGAGTGCAATCCGAGGAGTGGATAAGATGGAGAACTCCATACAAAACATTATTCTTCAGGAAATGGAGACGCTTGACGGAATAATGATAGCGACCACTAACCTAACAGAGAATCTTGACAAGGCTTTTGAGCGTCGGTTCTTGTATAAGATTAGATATGAAAAACCAACGGTGGAGGCACGAAGCAAGATATGGAGCCACATGCTCAAGGATCTGACCCCGGAAGATGCACGTTATCTCGCCTCAAGATACAATTTATCCGGAGGAGAAATAGAAAATATAGTAAGAAAACATACCATAGACGCCATTCTTAGGGGAACTTCTGTCAGAGACGTTAAGGCTATCAGCAAGATATGCGAGCAGGAAAGGATTCAATTTGACAAATACCGCCGGATAGGTTTCTGATAATAATGACTGAGTTCATTTTGTCTGATGAGACACCAAATCTCAAAAGGACAAAATGAACTTATGTCAAAGGAAAAACTATCATTATATTTGCAATTGTAATCATAACATGCTCAATGATATATGGTCAATCTATGAAGATTCAATCACAATTAGCTGCGGCTGTCTTACTCTTATGCTCATCTTGTGGTAGGGTGCATAATGTTGAGACTAATTCAACAGCATCCAACTTGCCGGCAGGGTGTAAATATGAAACCCAATGGATCAGTTATCCTGACTCCGCTTATAGAAACCGTACAAATATATGCGAAGTCAAGTACTACTGTGAAGGGAACATAATCTATACATCAGAAAAGTTCCACTTCATAACTCTTGCTTATTCCTGGGACAGTGATAATTCAATGGCATTTCAACATATAGTCTGGTTTGACAGGTTTCAGAATACTGATAAAGATGGTTGGTATAAGTGTAGTATAGAAAAAAGTGAGATACCAAAACACCCCGATACACATCTATCAGGAATTGTCCTGATGAATTATATAGGTAATAAGTATGAGCACAAAGTGGGGTCACCGATGGCGAACGCCTATCTGTACAATGCTACTGAAGAGATGGCTCCCGCGAAGGACAGGAATATCTTGTCACCTGAATTAAAAAAACTCTATGAAGCAATCAGATAAAAAATTAAGTATATGAAGAAAGAATTTGATATGATAGAAGAAGATGGCGTTGTCATTTATGATGAAAGTGACGACTATGATCCCGGAGAAGATGAAGATGTAAAACTTGAATCTTCTGAGAAAGACTGTGGATTCCGTTTGCTTACTAATGAAGAAATCTTCACAGATGAGTATATGCGGAATTATGCAAGGAAAATGGATGAGGAGATGGCAAGAGAAAAACGTATCCAATGCCTGATCTCAGTTGGTATGATCGTGGGCATAGTTCTGTTTATTGCAGCCGTTTCATATATAAATCTAAGAAAAATTATTTAATCTTAAGGCAGTATGGTAAATACTGAAATAAACAAATATGGATTTGGAGAAAATCCACCATACTCATTGTATCAAGCAGAGAATGGCAAGTGGGGGCTTGTTAATGGTAACGGCCATAAACTTCCGGCAGATTTCGACAGGTTAGATGAGGATAGGTTTTCTTGTGTACCATGGGAAGTAGTTACGTTTGACGAGAATGAAGGTTTTGAACTTCTTGCCTGGTATGATCCTTGTGAGGATTAATAGATGTAATTATATTTATGGCAGGTGATATTTGCCCTTTGGTAGCAATTATCGGTAAATACAAGATCGATGGCAAATCATACATTGTATTTATCTTACCACAGAAAGACATACCCACACCACATATACACATTGGGGATGCACAGACATTCCCAATGTGTTATCGATTTCACTGTATTATAAGTCTTGTGTCTCCAAATTATATTTCCAATTCATGTTCGAACAATAATATACTTACTGAAAAACAATCAGAAGGTTTCATAAGCTTCATCTCCTCTGTAGACGAAGACGGTGATGAGATATGGAGATATACTCTCAAAACATGGAATATGAACAATCAGAATTATACGATTCCGATAGACTCCACAATCCCGGATTACAAATGCTTGGCAACATATAATTGAAATATAGCATGATTTTTTTCACTTGTTTGATAACCATCCTGGTAGTTCATCAAGAAATTGGCTTAGATACTTATGAAAAAATTAGTAAATATTGAAGGTTGGTTGAAAAAAATCAAAAATTCATGTTGACAATTTCCTTAGGTTAGGTATATATAAACAGTAAGTAACCAGATAAACAGTGAAAGAAAATGAGTTATTACGATTATGACGAGTACGAGGATGAATATACCGGTACTTATGCACATGATATAGAGGGGTTCAGTGATGAAGACATTGATACCATCTTTGATGGAGACCCCGAAGCTTACTGGAATATTGACTAACTAAATTTACAAAACCATGAGTATTTTTGATTTATTCAGAAAAAAACCGACAGAGGAGCCTATGTTGGCTACTTCAGACGGTAAGACTACACCAAGCGAGCCTTCAACTCCTGTTGAAACTGAGGTTGAGGTGACTGTAAACGTAAAATCGGGGAAGGAAGCAGAGAAGGAAGAAAAGGCATTCAGTGATGTTGCACCCAAGAATATTGGAAAACTTGACATGGTGATAGCTTTTGATACCACCGGGTCTATGGCACAATATATTGGAGCGGTAAGACAAGAGGTATCAGAACTTATTCCTCAGTTGTTTAAGGAGAATGAGGATCTGCGCCTGGGCATTGTTGCCTTTGGTGACTATTGCGATATGAAAAATCCACAGGAGTTTGGAGACGCTTATCAAGTGATTCCTCCTACTGATAACGTCAATGAATTGATAGGTTTCGTTATCACTTCTAAGAACACTCACGGTGGGGACGGTCCGGAGTTCTATGAATTGGTGATAAAGAAAATCGTCGAGGAAACTCCTTGGAGAGAGGGTTCTACTCGATCAATTCTTCTCATAGCTGATGCCAATCCTCATGAAATTGGATATACTTGCGGTGATTTCGTAAAGGATAACAAAATTGACTGGCGTGAGGAAGCGCGCAAAGCCTCTGAGAAGAGAATCAAGATTGATACTGTCACTATCACTGACGAGCCATGGTATAAGGAACTCTCAAAAATGACCAATGGAATCAGTGTACCCTTCAGAACGGGGTATAAGACGGCCGATCTTGTGAGGGCATCGGCAATGGCCAGAGGTTCAATGCAAGCACGTAAGTGTTTTGATGACCTCATGGATGCTTGTGAAAAAAGTAGTGATGAAGAAATGAAACAGGTATTCAAGTCATATAAAAAAGAGCGTGATTCGTTTGACTAGTAATGCAACTTTGAAAGATCCTGAATTAGCTTCACCTTGGAAACGTGCTATCAGTGTTTCCAAGTTGAAGCTTAATTTTATACGGAAGTATGATAATAATGAGGTGAGATAGTATCAGGGTATCCAGTAATAAGGGGCTTTCTTGCGGTGTTGCGATACCCAGTTCTCAAAATCGGACATTTCGGTTATACCGTCGGCGATAACTGCTTCATAATATTCCACTCCATGGTAATCTTTACCTTCAGGTGTCGCAAATTTCAAACGTAAGATAGTAGTACGCTGATCAGGGGCCATAACCTCTACAATCCTGTCGGCCATCCTCTCAAAGTAACCATCATATTCCGTGCCGGTCTCGATATGGATAATGTCAAACTGCCAGATTGCTCCATCGTCTGCTTTGTATTGCACATGCCACGCTACACAGTGTTCATCGGTATGCAGGCCGTTGATGCATCGGATTTCGGTTACCTTAGGACTATTGGCCATCTTCGCGGCGATTGCAAAACTGCTTTCAATAGTGATGCCGGAAGAATACACATGGAGATCTATGTCGCGATGAGAAGCAAGTAATCCCATTCTTAGTGAGCCAACGAGATTTACCCGGCACCCTGCTGATTCCCACACCTCAACAATACCGGATTCCTTTAATACTTCCCCGGCTTTCTTTTGATTGGCATAGGCCTGATCATTGATTTGAATTTGATTCATCTTAATTGCGATTTGATAAATCTACAAAGTTAGTCAAGATAAATTAAACCGCGACAATATCATCACGTGATTTTCATAAATATTACTTCCATAACTTTCATCGTGATAATATACCGGTTATGTCAATAATATACCTCTATGACGATTAGTGTTTCGGAAAAGGTTTCTCATAACGATAATATTATTTGTTGACGAAATGTTATATCATCTTGAGACCAAACTGCGACATCGGATAATCCGGATTGTTATATAATCGCAACTTCTATCTATTTATATTGTTAAAAAAATATCTAACCCAAGTTAAGCGACAGATAGGTTATCAAAATTGTGTAGATATGGATTATCAAACTGTTATAGAAAGCATATATAAGGACTTTAAATCGAGAAAAGGGTGTGGTAAAGTTGCCGATTATATTCCGGCACTTGCAGAAACTGACCCTATGCAATATGGCATCTCTGTGGTAACTTTAGCAGGCAATCAGTATGATGTGGGGGATGCATCTAAGACCTTCTCTATTCAGAGTATCTCCAAAGTGTTTACATTTGCTATAGTGATGAGCCATATTGGAGATGAGATATGGGAATCAGTAGGACGAGAGCCATCGGGGAACCCTTTCAATTCTCTCGTTCAGCTGGAGTATGAACAAGGCATACCACGTAATCCGTTTATTAATGCCGGTGCTTTGGTCGTTACTGACCGTCTGTTAAGTCTGTATGATCGCCCTAAGGAGGCGTTGCTTGATTTCATACGCTCTTTGTGTGGAAATAACGATATCTATATAGATCAGAGAGTGGCCAAGTCAGAGCGTGAGCATGCCGACCGCAATATGGCATTGGCCTATTTTATGAAGAGCTTCGGGAATATCAAGAATGATGTTGATACGTTAATTGATGTTTATTGCAGCCAATGTGCCATCTCTATGAATTGTAATGATTTGTCACGTTCTTTTTTATTCCTTGCAAATCGTGGGGTAAATCCTTTTAACGGAGAGCGATTGTTGACCGTAAGTCAAGCCAAACGGCTCGGTGCAGTCATGCTGACTTGTGGGTTCTATGATGAATCAGGTGATTTTGCATTTAGAGCAGGCTTGCCCGGTAAGAGTGGGGTAGGAGGGGGTATTGTGGCATACATTCCCGGTAATCTTTCGATTGCGGTATGGAGTCCGGGTCTCAACCGCCATGGCAATTCTTTGCTTGGTGTAGAAACTCTTGAACGTTTTACCACCGATATCGGTAATTCCATTTTCTGATATACTTGCATACTTTATGATAAACCATAAATAGGATACTATATTTTTTTATTGGCTTGCAGAAAAAAGAAATAATATGTAACTTTGCCTCGTATTAGGTGAATCAGCATTGTAATGTTGATGAGAGGGAATCCGGTGTGAAGCCGGGACAGTTCCAGCTACTGTGATGTCTATCAAGTATCTGCCACAATAGTGTCACTTCCGTTAGGAGGGAAGGCCGGTAAGATATGGACTAAGTCAGGAAACCTGCCTATTACTTTATTTGACGAGATTATTTCTGGAATAAAATAATTAGTTATGAATAAAAAAGTATTTAGGTATCTGCATCTCTGGCTGTCGATTCCATTGGGATTGATAGCCCTTTTATTGTGTCTGTCGGGAGCGGTTTTACTATTTGAACGTGATTTTGGTCATGTAGGTCAAGCAACGGTAAAAAGTGGTGGACAACAGCCTTTACCGATAGATTCCATCCTTATATCGGCAGAAAAATTTTTAGATGGTAAAAATAGCATTGTAGGCGTAACTACCTATCCCGACCCAAACCACGCATACAAAGTATCATTGGCTAAACCGGCTATGGCTGCAATATGGGTGAATCAATATTCAGGCGAGGTCATAGGGAAATATGAAAGAGCAGAAATTTTCAAACTGGCCAGCTCTGCCCATCGTCGTCTTTTTGGCAAATCGAAAGCGGCAGGAGGGTATGGCGCGAAAACAGGCAAATTGATAATTGGTATCACTACTATAGGGTTATTCTTTATCATCCTCACCGGTTGGTTAATCTGGTGGCCTAAAAAAGGACATTGGCGCGATAAATTCAAAATATCCGCCAAGCATGGTTCATATAAGCTTTGGTATGATATTCATTGTGTAGGAGGATTTATCAGTTCATTTGTTCTTGTGGTCTGCATCTTTACTGGACTGACATGGTCGTTCGGATGGTATAGAACAGCTTTGTACTCTACTTTCGGAAGTAAAGTAGCAAAGTCTTCGATTCATAAAACTCCCGCAGAAAACTTCAGTGCTTGGGAAACCGCCTATCAAACAGTCGCAACAGACAATGTTGATAGAGAAATTAGAATGTATCAGGGAGAGGCAGATGTTGTCATTGCAGGAGTCGGCAACCAGCAAGCCCTTGACACCTACGTATATGATCCTAATACCGGCAAAATCAATCATATTGAGAAGTATGAAGATAAAATACGCTCCAATCATATAAAAGGTTGGATCTATACTCTCCATGTTGGTTCGTGGTTTGGATGGATCTCACGTATTTTTTATCTGGTGTGTGTAATAATAGGGGCTATTCTGCCTGTAACAGGTTATTATCTTTGGATCAAAAGGTTATGCAGGAAAAGGAAGTGAGGGCTCGGATTATTATGGTCACAGGTGGCCAACGCAGCGGTAAAAGTGTATTTGCAGAGCATCTGGCTTTGCAACTCTCTTCTCATCCTACATATCTGGCTACCGCTCGGGTTACGGATGAAGATATGGCCCGTCGCGTAGCGATTCACAAGGCAAGACGCAAGTCTTTGTGGAGAAATATTGAATCCCCTTTGTATGTTGAGTCTTTCACTTTCAAAGAAAATGAGGTGGTACTTATTGATTGTCTCACTCTATGGGCTACTAACTGGTTTTTTGAGGAAAATGAGGATATCTCCCAGGCTGTTTTGTCTCTAAAGAAACAAATTGGATGGTTGCTTTTGATGGATGCAACTTTCATAATCGTCACAAATGAGATCGGATTGGGAGGTGTGAGTCCCAACAGGATGCAACGTAAGTTTGCTGATATGCAAGGTGAAATCAATCAATATATTGCATCAATAGCTGAGGAAGTATATATGATTATATCCGGCTTACCGATGAAAATTAAAGGATAAATATACATGAGAAAGTTTAAGATAGACCCGATAGATCATTCTTTGGAGACAGCAATCACAAAGAAAATAGATAATCTCACAAAGCCTAAGGGAGCTTTAGGGCGCCTTGAGGAATTGGCTCTTCAGATATGTCTGATACAAAGCACATTGACTCCTGAACTCCACAATCCCCATAATGTATTGTTTGCCGGCGATCATGGTATCCTGGCTGAAGGGGTTAGTGTTTCTCCTAAGGAGGTGACATGGCAACAGTTAAGCCATTTCTCTAAGGGTGGGGCAGGAATCAATTTCCTCTGTGAGCAACATGGTTTCAAGCTCGTGCTTGTAGATGCCGGAGTCGACTATGACATTCCCGATGGACATGGTATCATCGATATGAAAGTGGGTAGAGGAACACAAAATTTCCTTTATGGTCCTGCCATGACTTCCGAAGAACTCGATCTTTGCATAGAGCGAGGAGCAGAGGTAGTCAGAAATGTCTATTCCGAAGGATGTAACGTGATAAGCTTCGGAGAGATGGGGAGTGGAAACACATCTCCATCGGCAGTGTGGATGCACCTCTTCACCGGTATAGATTTGCAAAAATGTATCGGAGCCGGAGCCGGTCTTAACACAGATGGAATCCGCCACAAATATGAAGTTCTGAATAAGGCGGTGGCCAACTACTTTGGCGATGGAAGTATCGAATCAAAAATTGCTTGGTTTGGTGGCTATGAGATGGTAATGGCTCTTGGAGGTATGCTTCAGGCAGCCGAACTTGGAATGGTGATAATCGTAGACGGTTTTATAATGACAAGTGTAATTCTTGTGGCTTCGCAACTTTACCCTGAATTGCTGGAATATGCCATATTCGGCCATCAAGGAGATGAGTCGGGTCATAAACTTATGCTCGAGGCCATGAAGGTGAAAGCTATACTGCATCTCGATCTGCGTCTTGGAGAGGGTTCGGGTGCTGTGTGCGCATATCCTATCCTTGAATCAGCAGTGAGGATGATCAATAACATGGACAGTTTCCAATCTGTAAACGTCACCAAATACTTCTGATGAAACGAATAGCAGCCGCATTCATTTTATTCACGCGTATTCCGCTGTGGAAGTGGGTTGAAATTCCTGAAAATGATTATTCAACAACAGTGGTTTTTTGGCCATTAACCGGCTGGCTGACGGGAGGATATACCGCTCTTGTTCTCTATCTGCTTTCAATGGTGATTCCGATGATGCCGGCTGTAGTTATAGCCATAATCATCAAATTGCTTCTCACCGGAGCGCTACATGAAGACGGTCTTGCTGATTTTTGCGACGGATTCGGTGGTGGCCATGATAAAGATAACATCTTGCGGATAATGAAAGATTCTCACATAGGTACTTATGGAGTTATCGGGCTTATCTGCCACTTTCTTCTGTTGGTTGGATTGCTCTCATCTCTATCACCAATTTTAGCCTCTGTCGCGGTGCTTGCGGCTGATCCTTTCGGGAAATTTTGTGCGTCTCAACTCACCAACATTCTTCCTTATGCAAGGCCTGAAGGAGCAAAAAACAAGATATCCTATTCGAGAATGACACCTTGGCAATTTATGCTGAATATGGTTTTCGGAGTGGTTCCTATTTTACCATTAGGACTTTTCAAGCCAGTTACACTTTCAAGCATTCTTTTCCCTATAATGACAGTAATGGTATTGATTCCAATGATGAAACGTCGTATAGGGGGCTACACCGGTGACTGCTGTGGCGCATCCTATCTTATGTGTGAAGATTCCATGATTTTCGGTATCGTATTGATCTCTGGAATATGCGCCTTGTGTTGATTCGCCATACTTCGGTAGCAGTGGCTCGTGGGGTGTGCTACGGACAGACAGACGTACCCCTTGCTGACAGTTTCCTTGAAGAAGCTTCTGAAGTAAAAGAGGCGCTGCAAAAATATAATTTTGATCAAGTTTACAGCAGTCCGCTGTCTCGGTGTTTGAAACTTGCACGTTTTTGTGGTTATGATAAACCTATTATTGAATCCCGGTTGATAGAAATGAATTTCGGAGAGTGGGAGATGAAGCGATATGATGAAATAGCCGACCCGAGATTACAAGAGTGGTTTGACGACTATATCAATACTGCCGCTACCGGTGGTGAATCTGTGATGGATCAGCGTCGGCGGTTTTTAGAGTTTGTGGATGAAATAAAACAAAAACATTCAGAGGCTACCGTTGCTCTCTTCACACATGGAGGCATACTGATAAATGCTCTTGTGGCATTAAAGGGCAAGACATATTCGGAAATGTACAATGCCATACCTCCTTATGGTTCTATAGTAGAAATAGAGTTCTGACTACAATAATAAAAATAGAGCTTTGACAGCTACAACAAGGAGAATCATCAACACCTCAACCTTTCGATTGATTGCTCCGGCTTTATCCATATCTTCATAACTGAAGTCGCGCTCTGTCTCTCCAATATAAGGTTTGTAGACACTTTCCCCGAAATAGTCGTGAGTACCACCGAATCTACAATTCAGTATTCCGGCTAAGGCAGCCTCAGGATAACCACTGTTAGGACTTGCGTGTTTCGATCCATATTGTCTTACGAATCCAAAGAGATTCATTTTTCCTGAAGCTATCACCATAAGACAGGCCGTCAATCTGGCAGGAATATAGTTGGCAAAGTCATCAATTCGGGCAGCAGCCATTCCAAATTGTCGGTATAGTTCACTCTTATAGCCTATCATGGAGTCAAGAGTATTCACCATCTTATATGCCATCATACCGGGTACGCCAAGAAGAGCGAACCAAAACAGAGGAGCAACTACTCCGTCGCTAAGGTTTTCAGCAAGGGTTTCAAGACCGGCCGTACGAATTTCATGAGCAGACAAATTGGCCGTGTCGCGTCCTACGATACGGCCAACCTGACGTCTACCTTCTTCCAATGAACGGTCAACCGCATGGAAAACCATTCTCACTTCCCGAATAAGTGTAGTGCCGGCAAGACAATAGAATATCAAGAGGGTCCGAACAGTAAAGTCGAGCCATAGAAAAGAAGAAACGATGCGAAGTATCCACCAAGTAAGAAGATAGGTTGCCAC
Organism: uncultured Sangeribacter sp.; assembly: GCA_964586465.1. Classification (GTDB taxonomy): domain Bacteria; phylum Bacteroidota; class Bacteroidia; order Bacteroidales; family Muribaculaceae; genus Lepagella. The sequence goes on along the minus strand of CAZPHL010000005.1, from coordinate 37,253 downwards.
AATCAGCAATATCGCAGTCGCTCCTCCTTTGAGCCGACGCCAATTTCCTTTGTTAAGCAGATGTTCGCAGAAACTAATTGCTTTGCCAAACCATATCACCGGATGGGAAAGCCACTGAGGGTCACCCAAGAGAATGTCAAGTAGCCAAGCAATTAATAACGGTGTTATTGATATAATGAAATCCATTCTTTCAGTGCGTTAATGAGCGTATTGTTTTCCTCTCTACTTTGAGCTGCCACACGGAAATGGCGAGGTGTAAGCCCTTCAAAGTTAGATGCATCTCTGATGAGTAATCCATGCTTGTCTATGAGCCACGATTTGAGTTCAGCGGCTGAACCAAATGGAAGTTCTGCAAGAAGGAAGTTGCAATCTGATGGCGAAACATGTATTCCTAAACTTAACATAGAAGTAGCTAATGTGATGACTTCTTTATGATGTTTATAGGCATTAAAGTCATAGTTTCGGGCATTATCAAGTAGATAAAGAGCTGCTTCGATAGCGATAGAATTGACTGACCATGGCATACGAAGTGAGCGTAAGCGGGTTAGTATATCTTCCCGTCCAATGGCATAACCTATACGTAACCCGGGAACAACAAACTGCTTGGTAAGAGAATAAAGAACGACCACATTTTTTCTTAACATTATGTCAGTAATAGATAATACTTCCTTCACAGAGAAAAGGGAATAAGCCTGATCCACCACAAATAATGTGGCAGGGTGATTGTCGATTACTGCCAATAGTTTTTCCTTATCAAAAACTTGTCCGGTAGGATTATTAGGATTACAGATCCATACCATATCCTTACCGCATTCTATCATGTCAATTGAAGTGATAAATTGCAGAGAGTGATTATGGATCCTACACGCATCCTGATATTCTCTGAAAGTCGGCGAAACAATAGCCGATTGCCCTCCGGAAAAAGCATGGGCAAGCAGGTAGATTGCTTCGGTAGCACCATTTGTCACCATAACATTTTCAGCATCAATATCATGTAGTTCTGCAAGCCTCTGTTCCACACTTAGTGGTTCCGGCTCCGGATAGTTTTTGAAAATTGCCCCTGCCTTGGCAAGATGATTAAGTAGCCCTGAATGATCCACTTTCTGAGGAATATTCGTGCTGAAATTTACCTTTATTATCTCACCATAGCGGAATATGTCGTCACCATGCCCCTCAATCATTGTTTTGCAATATATTATATACTCGTGAAATATCTATATGCTCCCGTAGCCACTCAGCCAGTAAATCATACTGTTGGTTTTTGAATACCTCTGCATCGAATGTGGTTTTATCCGCTTCCTTTATATATGGCCTCAGCATGAAATCAATGAGAGCCTGATTATCCAAAATTCCATGTACATAGCTGCCAAAGCACTTAGCATCTGCCATATATCCTTCGTAGGTGCCGTCTGCAAAAGTCAAGAAAGGTTTATCGGAAACAGTCCTGCCCATGTGAATTTCATATCCGGCACATTGCCTATCATCATCCATAAATCTGAACTTTACCTGGCGCGTAGTTTTCTCACCACTCATCTCCGTTTTAGTCGGAAGCAGACCGAGCCCGGGCAAATTGTCAATAGATCCTTCAACGCCGTGCGGGTCACTCACAGTTTCACCCATCATTTGATAACCCCCACAAATTCCTATTACAGTCTTGCCATACTGACGTGCAATACAGATTGCCTTAGCCATTCCACTTTTTCTTATTTCCAGCAAATCATCAATAGTGTTCTTACTACCGGGGAGAATTACAATATCTGCTGTTGTTAAGTCTTGCGGATCGGTTGTATAAAAAAGATTTACTTGTGGATGACGTTCGAGAACGTTGAAATCAGTGAAATTAGAGATATGCTTGAGCAATACGACTGCCACATTTATTTTATCCTTTGAGGTGTGGTATTCTTTTTTACCTAATGCCACTGAATCTTCTTCGTCTATATGGATATGAGTGGCCATCGGTACTACTCCCAGTACAGGTACACCACATATTTTTTCCATGATCTCCCTTCCCTCGTCAAAGAGGCGTAAATCACCGCGAAACTTATTTATGATGATTCCCTTAATAAGTTTCTTGTCTTCAGGGGTCTGTAGCATAATCGAGCCGTAAACAGAGGCGAACACCCCTCCACGGTCAATATCCGCAACTAATATTACCTTTGCATCGGCATAACGGGCCATTGACATATTTACTATATCTCCCTCGCGTAGATTCAGCTCTGATATACTTCCGGCACCTTCAATCACAATGGGATTGAAACGTGAGGCAAGTCGGTCATAAGCATTGTGAGCGATTTTACGCAGCTCCTCTTTCCCCTCTTTTCGGAAGTAGCTATAAGCCTCACGGTTACCCGCCGGCCTACCCATCAAAACTACTTGAGAGGTGTGTTCGCCGGATGGCTTCAGTAGAATAGGATTCATCTCTACCATACATGGTAATCCCGCTGCTTCAGCTTGAACTGCTTGAGCGCGTCCTATCTCCAGTCCGTCGGGAGTAGCGTAGGAGTTCAATGCCATATTCTGTGCTTTAAATGGAGCGGGGGAGTAACCGTCCTGCTTGAAAATACGGCAAAGCCCGGTAGCGATAAGACTTTTGCCAACATCACTGCCGGTACCTGCCAACATTAGGGGTGACAATACCTTCATTTCAATTTTCTTTTATACCCGAATTCTCTCCATACTTCTTCCTGACAGCCCGAGTGCTGAAGTTCCCATCTTGCCATAATGAAAAACAGATCGGACAACCGATTGACATACTTCAGAATCAATTCAGGAAGCTTATCAACTTCATTGAGACACCAAAGGGCTCTCTCAGCCTTGCGGGATGTCACACGTGCTTGATGTAGCATACAGGCCAATTGGTTACCTCCGGGAAGTATAAAACTATCAGGAGGTGTACATTCAGAGTTGATTGAATCAATGCTATTTTCAATTTGTTCCACCAAATCTTCATCAATCTTATTTGGATTTGAATCTCTAAGATCATGAATTGTTGCCACATTGCTCATAATGTTCATGAGATTGATCTGGATGTTTCGCAAAAGGCGTTGCCATTGATGAGACTGTGGCAGAGATGTCCTTACACTTCCTACCGCAACGTTCAATTCGTCAAGGCAACCATTAGCTTCAATTCTTATATCCGTTTTAGGCACCCATATTCCTCCATGAATTCTGGTAAAACCTTTGTCACCTGATTTTATGTATATTCTTGCCATTATTCCCAAAGTTTTAATAAGTCGGTTTCTGCCCAGTAGAGATGGGTATAGCCGGCAATTGTATTCTTATATCTATAAACCGGAGTCTCAACACTCATATCCTTTGCACTTTTCTGAAGTGCAATACTTGGTTCTTGTAAGGGGTCAATAATGTGTGAGTAATGAAATTCGTGTCCTTTCAAGGTCACTCGAGGAAACTCAATCGTACGGTAACCCAAAGATAGTTTACTATCTTTCATAGTGGCTTTCAAGGGGAAGACTCCACACATTTTCTCTCCGTCGATCTCCTCACACAGGTAAATTAATCCTCCACACTCTGCCAATATCCGTCCTCCGGATTCTGCAAAAGTTTTTATTTCATTTCTCAACTTTATATTTTTCGAGAGTTCTTCTGCAAACAATTCGGGATAACCACCCGGAAGATACACAAGGTCAGCTCCCGGCAAACGCTGATCATGCAGGGGTGAGAAATAGATGATTTTTCTGAATGTGTTGAGATTGGTGGGATAAATGAAATTGAAAGCCTCATCACGAGCCACCGCGACTATTAAATTCTGCAACACGGGAATCTTCAGTTCTTCTTTGGGATACTCTAACCGCGAAGTGGCCTCAAGAATACGGTTAACATCAACATTTTTTACAACTTCATCAGCGGCCATCTCTATGAAACTGTTCATATCCTCACGCGATGACAGAGTGAGACCGAGATGACGTGATGGTGTCTGTAAAGCGGAATTCTTTTTCAGATAACCAAAACATTCTACTCCTATATCTTCACACGCTTTCCTCAGAAATGAAAAATGATTTTCAGACGCTACACGATTAAATATCACTCCTGCGACTTTTACGTCAGGACAAAAGTGTGTGAAACCATATATGGTGGCAGCGACGGAATAAGCTGTAGATGCGGCATTAATCAATAGGATAACAGGAATGTCGAGAATACGGGCTATGTCGGCACTACTTCCTTTCATTTTATTGAATCCATCAAACATCCCCATTACTCCCTCAACAATACTCACATCAGTGGCTTCAGAATAATAAGAGAATAGATTACGGACATGGCTTTCAGACGACATAAAGAGATCAAGATTTATAGAATCTCTCCTTGCGGCAATCGACTGAAACTGGGTGTCAATGTAATCCGGTCCACATTTGAACGGTTGGACAGTAAGGCCCTTACGAACGAGAGTACGCATAAGACCAAGTGACAAAGTAGTTTTGCCACAGCCGGAGGAAGTGGCTGCTATGAGAAAAGCTGATTTCATACTTTATATCTTATATTGCCGTCATCATCAATAAGTACAGCCTCTAACTCGCCATGATAGATGGCAGAGCAGTGAGTATAGCATAGTTTTAATATAGCCGGGAAAAAACAGTCGGAGTCCTCGCTTGACAATTCACTCCATAACTCACGTGCCATGTTCAGTCTTGCTATTAACTCCAAAATATTTGGAGAGCATCCACTTTCGATAGCTACACTTCCTAAAAATTCACGATTGAGAGTAATCTTATGACTATGCGTATCCAGGTTCCCCTCTGCCAGTTTAACGGCTTTCCCAAGCATTAACCCTATAGTTAATTTGGGAATTTTTAGTTCCTGTGCCAATAACATTGTATCTCCTACAGCATTTCCATAATGGATAAAAGCTTGCCGGGGTAAAAATGGATAAAGAGGCTTTATGTATCTTTCGCTCTTTCCTCCGGAATTTACTACAATCCTTTCGCACCCTATAGCTAACGCTACCTCCATCTCCCTGCGAATGGCCTCAACAAAGGCTTCATGAGAAAACGGGCGTACAATGCCCGTAGTGCCGATTATGGACACGCCCCCAATCACACCTACACGTGGATTGAACGTCTTGGTCGCCAATTCTTCACCATTTTCAATTGACACCGTCACGTCTAATCCGGCTGAATACATTGCTTTCAGTTCGTGTTCGATCATTGCACGTGGCACAGGATTAATCGCCGGTTCTCCAATCTGTAGCCCAATGCCCGGTAAAGTAACGGTACCTATTCCAGGGCCTCCAATAAATTTTATTCCTTCATGGTCTGCAAAGGCGACCGTGACTATGATGCGGCTTTTGTCGGTGACATCCGGATCATCTCCGGCCTTTTTTATCACACTCGCTGAAGCATATTCATCGAAAATTTCCACATCCTCAATTTCCATGTGCATACTCTCACCTTCAGGAATCCGAAAACTGACTTCTGAAAGTTTCTCTCCCTTCAGCAGTCCCCACAAAGCAGCTTTAGCAGCGGCAGTTGCGCAGGAGCCTGTGGTGAAACCTGTATGTAGAGAATAAAATTCAGGCAACAGACGTTCTACTTCCATACGCAACCCATGACGACCCTCAACAGTAATGAAGTTATCCGGGAGCTTGGGACGACGAACTACAAAAACCTTTACATCCTTTTGTAACGCAGTCCTGATTTTCTCTTCAAACCCTCCGCTTATGCCACTTTCCTTTGTAATTATTGCATCAGGAGAAAGCTTGTCAATCAGTCGGTCAGTAGCATCTTCCTCATAAAAGGCAAGATGGTCTTTCGGGAATCCATAGCTTTCTGCTTTTTCAACGGATTCCAGGCGGTCAAGCACTCGAAAGCAGGTTTGGTTTATTTTCCAGAAGTCTCTCAATTTTGGTATCGTCTGTACTCCTGTAAGAGCCAAAAGTTTTTTAACTCCGGCAGTTCTCATTTTACCAACGGCATCGTCATAAGTGTCACACCATACTATTCCCGGTTCTTGTATTTCAGGATATATACGTTCCAGGCGTATGACAGGAATATGAAACTTGTCGGCAACTTTCCCTATCGTGTTATGGAGGTTTATAGCAAACGGATGGGCAGCGTCTACAATCAGTTTGATAGATTTATCATAGCAAAACCGGAGCATATCACTTTCAGACATAGCACCACTGATGTGAATGCCATGGCCACACTCCACTTTCTGACTTGTGCCAAGTGTTGAGTAGATATACTTTCCTTCGCCTTCGTCAAGAGTCTTTATCGCCAATCGACCTTCTGTCGTACCACCAAACACAAGTATCATTTTCTGAACAGATGTTTGAAGTTGTCATTATAGAGACGAGACAATCCTTCACGGTTATCAATAGCATCACCCACAACTAAGAGTGTGGTGAGCGTCAAATGATTCTCATGCACTATGCGGGCGAGGTCTTTGAGAACTCCACGATAGATTTTCTCCTCTTTCCATGTCAGTTTATAGCAGGCCGCTACAGGTGTTTTCGGAGGATAGGCCATAAGCAATTCCCTCTGTACATCATCTACTATACCTGCACTCAAATAGATGCACATTGTGCTTTGAGAGGCTGCAAGCTTGTGGAGTTGTTCTTTTTCGGGCATTGGAGTACGTCCCTCACCACGGGTCAAGATGATTGTCTGCACTTTCTCCGGGATAGTAAACTGCGATTTCAAAGCGGCAGCGGCAGCTTGAAATGAGGATATGCCCGGTGTGATATGATAATTCATGCCGTAGCGGTCAAAGAAAGCCATCTGTTCCTGTATTGCACCGTAGATGCAGGGGTCGCCGGTATGGAGCCTTACAACAAGTTTATCGCGATCGTAAAACTCTTTCATCAACTTAAATTGCTCTTCGAGATTCATTGAAGCCGAACTTCTTACCGTACAACCGGGCTTAGCGTAATAAGTCAACTCTTTTGGTACAAGACTTCCGGCATACAGGATTAAGTCAGCTTGCTCAAGGAAACGTTTTCCGCGCACTGAGACGAGTTCCGGATCACCGGGACCTGCCCCTACAATCTCAATATGGCCTCCACGTAAAGCACCTTTGTCCATGGCCACAGCAAACGTGAAGTCTGAATCTTCCGAGAGTTTACCTTTATGTTTCTCCAAGATAATCTTACCGTTATCTGATGCTTTTATAGCACAACTTTCAGCTACCCCGGCAACGCCGGTAATCTCCTTGACCTTATCCGAAGGGTTGGGAACTTCAATTTCTGCCAGTTGTTCCGGAGTGTAGATGTTGCACAAATGAATATTATGCCATTTTGAGAGCCGGGCTATAAGGGGTTCGTCTTTCTTCAGTTCTATCGTTGAAACTGACTTTATAGACAATGGACTAATGTTATTTTCAATCACTATTTTTTCAATATAGTCTGCCACCCCTTCAGGATTGGAGTTATGTCTACATCCAACACCCAGATTCAGCACTGCCGGACGATAGTAGATGATGGGAATACCAAAATCATAGATATATGGAGTCACAGCAATGATTAATTGATATTGTGACATATCAGTTCGATCAGTGACAATAGAGATATTAGCAGGAAGATTTGACTCCAAATAATCTGTTCCGCGGTCCCGGATATCAAGCAAAAGCCCCACCGGTTTTCCATTGACAAGTGTTGCGATGGCTTGATTCATTTCGGTTCGCGTTACATCGGTTTCCCAGCCCATACATTTTCCTAAGATATCAAGCTTCCAAATTCCAATATTATCACTCTGAGTGGTAATCACCGGGCGTGCCCCTATTATATGGGCGATCTCCTCGCACAATTGGTTTGCCCCTCCGATATGCCCGGAAAGAACCGATATAGCATTACGTCCGACACTATCAACACATACTACAGCCGGGTCGGTGTACTTATCTTTAACCATCGGGGCTATAAAACGCACACAAATACCCAATGCGCCAATAAAGACAATCGTCTCTATGGCAGAATAATCGGTTGAGGTAATATCTTTAGGCTCGACCAGTAGATAGTCCGGCTTTTCTCTACGTATTATTTCGCCCAACTTATGTCCGGCTTCGTTAATATACACTATGTACTTCATTTTGCTTTAAGAATTGTAATAGGATTATGACTATCTAAAATCAGGGTGTGTTCCACTTCGATTACACCCCCACAAGATTCCACCGCGTTACGGAACACTTGACAACTATCTGCACTGACAGAGTTAAATACTATCACACCCTCTTTGTTTAATATCTTATAAATACGACTTACCATTTCTTCAAGTCTGCCACCATGTCCCCCGATAAACACAGCATCCGGTGAAGGGTAGGGGGTTAAATCACATTCCATGAAATCTGTGATCACTCCCTTGATACCCGGAACTCCAAATTTTAAGCAATTCTCCTTGAGAAGATTCTTGGATTCTTTCCGACGTTCAAAAGCTATCACATCGAGTTTGGGAAAGTGCAATTTTGCCTCTATGGACACTGACCCGGTACAGAAACCGACGTCCCACATCACTTTCTTGTCATAAAGATCTAGCATAGATAATGAAAGTAACCTTATGGGCATCTTGGTAATCATATTGCTACGTCCGGCAAGGTGAGCAAACAAGTTTTCAGGAATACCGAAATATCTTCTGCGGGCAGAGGTCATTTGGAGAATTACGCAGTTCGGATTTGCGAATGACTGCTCTAAGGCCTCCTGTAAAGATAACGTCCATATCTTTTCTGTATCGTTACCTAAACATTCACCTACCGACATCACATAATTATCATAGCCGTAATCCAAGAGACGTGTGGCGATTTCCGTGGGCCCTTTCTTATGGTCGGTTAGCAAACCTATTATCGGACGATTTTCCAAAAGAGCTACGTCAAGTGCTTTCCACGGTCGCCCGGTAACAGATACATTTACCATATCGGCATAGGGTAAGAGGAGTTTGTGTGCTAACAGTTGCAAAGAATTGAACGTAGGATATACATTTATCCTCGCTGATGGGAATTCTCTTCTCAGCGTATTTGCAAAGCCATAGAAAAGCGGATCTCCGGAGGCGAACACTACAATATGATTGTGATTGAGATATCGCCTGTAGACTTTATCCAATGGTACGGTTATATCAATCCAAACAGTGTCACTCGGAAGAACCTCAGCCACAATTTCATGATGACGACGACCCCCGGAAAAGACTTTACTTTTTGAAATAATTTCAAGTATTTCAGGTGTAAAGAATTGATTCCGTTTGTCGGAAAGACCTATTATATGAAATATTTTCTCAGACATCTCTTCCCGGTTTTAACTGTTCCGCATCAGGCCAGCAAAGAATAGCGTTGACCAATGTGGCGGCCAAGTTGCTACCCCCTTTTCTTCCCTCGACAATAATTTTGGGAATATGGGAGAAAGGCTTGACCATGTGTTTGCTTTCGCATACATGGACAAATCCTACCGGAGCGGCAACAATTCCGCAAGGATTAGCTTTTTTCTGTCGAATCAAGGTACATAGCTCCATCAACGCTGTAGGCGCATTTCCGAAAACATACAGGGCGTCCGGATATTCTGCCACTGCGCGTCTTATTCCTGCTTGTGTCCGTGTGATCCCTTTCTCTCTTGCAAGCTCGGAGGTGGCTGCATCATTCAAATAGCATTTCACTTCCACTCCCAATCTTTCCAATGCTCCTTTCCTGATGCCGGAAGCTGCCATGGTTACATCTGTAACAATAGTTCTAACTCCTCCGGCAGTCAGTGAGTGATAGATTCTTGATACAGCACCACTGTCGGCCTTTACTACGTTCTCCATATCGAAGTCGGCTGTCGTATGGATGGCATGAAGCATAGGCCACTTCAAGTCAAGAGGTATTTCCGGATGCGCCATCTCCTTCTCAATGGTACGGAAACTTTCTATCATTATTGACTGACCGGGAGTAGTGGCTTGTTTATCCGTGATTCTGTAATAGCCTCTTGGTGTTGTGAAGTGATTGTCCCAGAGATAAGATTGTGAATTACCGATTATCACCACGGTAAACATATCAACTTCTTCCGGATTAAACTCACTAAGAGTAGTCAGTGTAACTTTCTGCTCATCACGTCCGGCTTGGCGCACGAATCCAACCGGAGTTTCGGGGCTACGTCCGTCTAAAAACAATTCCTTAAGCCTATAAAGTTCCCAATATCTGCCGGTACTTTTGGGATTATAGATTGCCGTAATGAAGTCAGCATCAACTGCGGCCTTTATTCTCCGTTCAATTAAAGCCCACGGAGTCATGAGGTCGCTTAGAGAAATCACACAGAAATCGTGTCCAATTGGTGCACCGAGAAGTGAGGCTGCTTTCTGAAACGCGCTGATTCCGGGAATTACCTCAACTTCAATATCCGAACCACGGGCTTCCAGCATTTCGTATACGAGTGGCGCCATTCCATAAATCCCCGAATCTCCGGAACTGATGACACATACATCTTTTCCTGTCTCTGCTATTTCAAAAGCCTTTTCTATGCGCGCATACTCCTGTTTCATACCGTTCTGTACGATTGTAACATCCGGCCGAAGAAGGGTAGTTATGAAGGGAATATAGTATTTGTACCCGACCACTATATCAGCTTTTCGCAATGCTTCGATTGCTGCAGCTGTCATATCGGCCGGGTTTCCCGGTCCAATGCCAATTACAGTAATTTTTGACTTCATCTGCTTTCTATGATTTTAAAGAGTCTGTTTTCTATATCAAAAGAAAGTCCATCCCGATCAAAGTATCTTCCTATATCCCCGTTAACGGCCAGCTCTTCCGGGCTACCGATTGTTAAACCAAAGGTTTTATCCAAAAGCCAAACTTTATCGGTTATTTGAAGTGCAAGTTCAAGGTCATGGGTGGAAAGAAAAACAGTTTTGGATTGTTCTCTGGCAAGGTTTTGAAGAAGAAGCATGATTTCTACCTTGCTGGGATAGTCGAGAAAAGCCGTAGGTTCGTCAAGAAAAATGATAGGGGTTTCCTGCGCGAGAGTCTTGGCAATCATTACTTTCTGTCGTTCTCCATCGCTTAATGTCTGCACCATACGTCCCCGGAGACCGCTGATTCCTACAAGCCTTATGGATTCGTCTACTATCTTGCGATCGTGCTCACTCATGCGACCCCAAAATCCGGTGTAAGGACTACGTCCCATTCCAACCAACTCGTCTACCGACATATTGTTGATTGTGAGCTTTTCGGTCAGTACGACCCCGATAACTTTTGCCAACTCTGCATCCGTATAATCCTTCAAGGGCTTTCCTTCAATGAAGATTTCTCCTTCTACCGGTGGCAAAAAAGCAGTCAATGTCTTGAGTAGGGTTGATTTGCCGGCACCATTTGGCCCTAATAGGCATGTCAATTCCCTATCATATAGTGATGCATTGATATCACTGGTAATAACAGTGGTTCCTTTCTTGTTATGGTATCCTGTAGAAAGATTCACTACCTTGATTGTCTCTTTATTTTCCATCACGCTTCGCTTTTACGTTTTTTGAACAATACCCACATCACAACCGGGGCACCTACCAATGCTGTCACAGAATTGACAGGCATTGCACCTTCAAATCCGGGCATTCTCGCTATCAGATTGCACAGCAATGCCAAAGAAGCCCCTCCTAACAAAGAAGCCGGGAGAATGGTAGCATGATTGGAAGTTTGAAATAATCCTCGACAGATATGGGGGACTGCAAGACCAAGAAACATCACCGGTCCGCAATAGGCAGTCACTATTGCGACCAATATACCTGAACAGCCAATGACAAGAAGCCGAGCCGTTTTGATGTCCAGACCTAAGTTCCTTGCGTAAGAATCTCCCAATAGCAACAGATTCAGCGTCTTTATGAGGAAAAAGGCTGTAGGCAATATCAAGACCATAAGTAGTATGAATACGTATGTCTGACCTCCGGATACTCGTGAAAAACTTCCTAACCCCCAAATTACATAGGCTCGTATATCTTCCTCTGCGCTGAAGAATTTCAATACACCGATTATTGCATTTGCTATATACCCTATCATCACACCCATAATCAGCAGGGTGACATTGCCTCTGACCTTTTGGGCCACATACGCAATGAGTGCCATTATAAGCAAAGATCCCACTATAGCGGATAGGGTTATAGTCACTTCTCCTATTACTCCTAATTTGCTCAACGTGTGCCCACCTATGCTTCCGGACAATAGCACCACGCAAGCTACTCCAAGACTGGCACCGGAACTTATACCCAATACCGACGGGCCTGCAAGAGGATTGCGGAAAACTGTCTGCATCAACAGACCACTCACCGCCAATCCTGCCCCTGCCATCGCTGCGGTTAATGACTGGGGTAATCGAGATTTCATGATGATATTGGTCCATATAACATTATCGCTCCTCTGACCAAATAATATCTCGATAATGTCCTTCATTGGAATACTTACCGAGCCTAATAAAAGGTTCAGAATAAAAAAGACGATGATGGAAACTCCCAACAACATCATCAGTATTGCTGTTTTGCTCCTGCTCATTTTTTCAACAGATGATAGTAACTCGGCTCGTGGTCAGGAAGTATATTAGGATGAAAAACATGAATGAAGTCAGATAGAACCACCTCCGGTTCCACCGGCATTCTCTCATAGAATGGCACCTCTTTCATATTACAGTAGATTACTCCGTGATTTTTCCAAGCGTCAAAATCAGTGTAACGGTTGTCTTGCTCTTTAAGGACATTATAATTGTAATCACCCTCGAAACTATTCACTATTCGCCAGTAATCGGCATGAGCTGCGTTAGTATATACAGTTTCATAGTCAAGTGTTACACCCCCCGACTCATTGTTGTCTTTCAGGAAATAATCGCCACCGGCATCCCTGAATAGCTGAGCAAGGAAGCTTTTTCCTCCTACCGCATACCAGTTGCCCCCGCGCATCTCACCACTGAATACAGTCGGTCGATAGCTCACGGTGTCAACCATAGCCTTCAGATCATTATATCGCTTCTCAATTCCGGTAAATTCCCGGTTAGCATCTGCCGATTTCCCTGTAAGAAGACCAATCACCTTGATCCATTCTGCTTGCCCGAGGGGAGTTAGTTCCTTATAGCCTAAATGAGGAATCATTGGTATGTCGACATTACGAATCGCATCATAACCACCACGCTTAAAGGGAGAAATGAATATCACATCGGGATTGATTGCCATTATCACCTCATTATCAAAATTGCCCTCGATACCGATTTTATGTGTCTTTCCCTCTTTAAGTTGCTTATTCATTTTCTCGTTGTGGAGATGACGAGTGCTGGTTATTCCCACCACTTTCTCCGGAATGTCGAGCTTCAGGAAGTTGGAAAGCTGAAGCGATGTCATGCAGATTGCTGACTCAACCGGTATATTTATGCGTGTGTAACCCTCCGGCAATTTCCCGGTATAATCTTTATGGGTGAGTGCAAAATGGAATTCTTCTGCCTCTTTATTCTCAGGATCATTGATATCAAGAAGTACAATATCGTCTTGATAACTCACATTGAACCCTTTGGCATAATCGGGATGAATCATTCCTAAGCTGTCTGTTACTACTCCATTTCTCGTTTCGGTTGTCTCAGAGGAGCGGTGCCCTCCGCAACCCACTAACACTACCATTGCAGTAAAAGGAATAAGATATTTCAATAATCTCATAATTCTTTATTTTTCAGGGATGTATATTATTTCTCCATTTTCAAGTTGATAGGCTGTTCCGACACGGCGCCCTTTTGAGCCGTTGGTCGGTGAATCTGAATCGGAAGGGGTGTATTTCTTGATTTCATTCCCTTCTTTGGTGATAATCTCCATATTCTCTTCTCCCGGATTCTTGACAATTGTATAATCCTCTTTGGAGAATATTTCGCTCATATTGAAATGCGTCACCAAAGCCACCATAAGAGCCACGGCAAACACCATCGCGACATCAAAGAGGTTAGTAAGCATTCCTAAAGGGTTGTCTCCTTCATCATCTTCATTCAGTATAGGATTCCTTTTCATTTTCCTGTGAGTTTATGAAATAAAAAATCCAAGGCATTAAGTGACCGTCCATAGAAGCGTTGCCTTACTTGCAGGATTACTAAGCCTATACCGGCTACCAACATGCCTACTACTGTCGTCGCAAACGCCACCTGCATATTATAAGCCATAGACGCTATATCACCGGTAGATAACCCTACAAGTGCAGGTCCCATAGGAATCAGTGTACCCATCAAACCGAGCATCGGACCGAACTTAATCAAAACGCGGGTTTTCGAAAGTTGCTGTTGCACATCTACTTGATAATCAGCTAAACTATGTTCGCAATAAACAGAGTCATCCTTATGCGAAAGCATATCACGAAGACACTTGACAACCGGGGAATCATCCGATACAAACAATGATATATCAGACTCATTAATGGTATCACCATTGAAATTCTCTACGAGGTGTTGAAGACGTGCGGACAGACATCTGTTTTTTTGCCATTCCGTATAAAACCCAAGTATCAGCACAATTGCCTTGACAAGCAGAAAAAGCAGCAAGACAATCACCGGAATCAGGAGACCATTTGAGATAATGAACAATATGTCAGATATAGTATTCATGAGATGCCGTAAATCAAGATATAAAGGATTAAACTCAATATCGAGGCTATATACAGCCACGATTTTTCACATCTGAGCCATCGCAAAAAGAAAGTGAGGGCCGTGAGCAACGCCATAGTTACCAACGCTACAATTACTCCGATTGCCATAAAACTTATCCCATTGACTAAGCGGCTCATTTGGAAGGCCAAAACTATTATAGGGAATACCAGCATTAAACCGGGGTAGTGAGATATTATCCCTTTTCCCTTACCAATGTAGAATAAATAGGATATGAAAATCATACTCTCTATGATTCCGAACAGGCAGATAAAACGGATATCAAGGTAGCGATATATCTCTTCCGAGGAAAGACTGATAAGCCACATTGTGAAGCAATAAGCTACAACCATCCAGATTACAATCCATGCCGACCTCACTTTCCAACCCATCAGCGAGAGCCGGATAGAGTCAGTCAATACAATAACAAGGCTTAGTATTATCAGTAATGGAATCATACGCTTCTCCTCCTCTTAATTATTAGAATTACAGTAACTGTAAGCAATAAGAGCAGCACTGCACCAATGACATAATATGCTGAGATAGTCTGAGTGATTCCGGCGAGTACATTTTGTTTCTCCTCCTTCAAGACTTTTGCATCAGAATTTAGAGCTGTTGCTTTCGATATATTGTCAAGATACTTTTCAGCCTCTGTGCCGTCAAGTTTTGATGCAGTGAATTCCCGGAGTTTGGCATTTGCACAAACGAAGTCAGTGCAGGGAGCCCCATGGCGCTCCGCAATCCGGGCGTGTAGTCTGGCAGTGGCTTCTACTTTACGGCTGTCAGCTTGCCAAAAGCCTTTTCTTGCACTTTCAAGCATCGTTGCAGTCATTTCCTGAAGGGTAGCCGGATTGACCCGATCGAAATATTCCTCTATCCCCAGACCATTCACATCCTCAACATATATCTCATATAGATCATCATAAATATCTTCCGACAATGCACTTGGACGTGTAGCACTCCAACCGAAGATATTGCGGCATATCTCGCCAAACATCTGTGCGGTGGTCGCTTCTCCCTTCATCCGCTGCTTGATATACTCCGGATTAAGGATAGTGGCTCTGGTTTCTATCGCAACCGCTTCCTTTGTATCCTGCAACCGTGGGAGATATGAATTACGATAATCAGCCAACATAGCATCAGGCTCTTTACCGTTGATTGATGTGGCGGCCAAGGAGAGTGCTCCTGTAAATTCATACACATGGTCAAGAGAAATTGGGCCCCATGTATTACTTTGGCGTGGCTGCACAATCAGATCTGTGTTTTTAATCGCCGCTTTAAAAAGATCCTTATCCATTACGCCCCAATGCTCATCATCCCCATAAATCGCACACATATTATTGAGATACCCGTCTACCAGTTCCTGCCTGTCATCCCACTCTCCTGAGCTTTCAGTATAGCGAAGCATCCCTGTGCTATAGCCGGAGTTTACCGGCCCGAATACTCTCATATTCGCCAGTTCACGAGCACGTTGGGGAGAAGCCCCGTTTTCAACGAGTGCTTTCTCTTGAGCCAACGATCCGTCGGCTACATAATTTGGATAAATATCGTCTTTACTTGCAGCGGCGAGAGCGACTGCATCAGTCAGCATCTTAAGGCGAGAGCCGGCTATATCACGTAATTGTCCTGAGACTTGAACCATTATATTAATTCGTGGTCGTCCAAGTTCAGCACTTGGTGTAAGTTTCAAATCCATCACACGCCCTTGCTCATCTCTTACCGGTTCCACACCGAGCATTCGTAAGGCTTGTGCAACCGTAGCTCCTTGTGATGAGATGAATTCTCCGGCCCAGAAAGTATAGCTTACTTTTTGAGGATATTCGCCATGTTTTGAATAATATTCTTTTAAAGATTGCTCTGCAAGTGCTACTCCATCATTCCACGCTTTGGATCCCGGTGTAGCTTCAGCATTGATACTGAACATATTCCTACCCATCGGTAACACATTTGGATTCAGCACAGGGTCACCTCCGGGAGCAGGTCTTACGGGTACCCCATTAAGAACGTCGACCATAGCATCAAGCTCAGCTCCGGCAGACTGTCTTAATAATTCGCGATAGTTGATCGCATCTGTTAATTCTCCACCACTCAATTTCCCTGATAATGCCTTGCTTACGTCCTGCTTCGCCTGCGGAAGATAGTGGTGAGAGATAAAGGAGAAGTCTTGAAGATTTTCTTTGGTGATTTTCCCTCTTTCAAAGTCTGCTTTTGCCCTGCTGTATGCCAAGGGATCTGCCGCAATTGCCATCACGGTTGTTTTCATATCGGCATCCGAATAGGGGATTCCCATTACATAACAGGCACCGGTGATTTTTTCATTTACAAGCTCCTCTACGAATCCATCTACTTTTTCCAACTCTTCAGCTGTATACTTTCCCCTCTTTATAGAGTCTAAACCTAAGTCTTTATGGAAACCGAAGGTTATAATTTTGTTTTTAAGTGCAGGTGTATTCTTTTCAGGATGGGCAATACCGTCGTGAAGTTCCTCCAACAGAGCAGAATATTTCTGACGCATACCACTTTCCACATAAGGGGGTGTGAGATAGGTCACCAACACTGCATGGCTACGTCTTTTGGCAATGATGGCTTCACCAACATTGCCGGTTGTATAAAAATAGAAATGTGGTCGGTTTCCAATCAAGACTTCTGCCCAGTCAGCTTGTGAAAGTCCGGCATTTTTACCGGGCGTAAACTCAAGATTGCCATGCGTGCCGAAATGAATCATCACATCAGCATCAAACTCCTTTTGCATATACAGGTAAGGAGCTATATATGAATGTGGAGGAGCAACTTCAACCCCATGCACAAGCTTAAAGTCATCACTGTCTAAGGCCGGACGAGGCTGAGGAAAGAGCAATATGTTGCCATACTTGATTGCCGCTATTGCCAGACTGTCACCACGGGTAAGAAGGCTGCCTGGAGCTTTGCCATAACGTTGTTCTACCCCTGTATATTTTTCGGGAAGTAAAGTGGATTTTGCCCAATTCTCATACTTGGAAGCTTTAACCCATATTGGATTACAGTGATCCATAAAGTGTTCTTGCGCAGAAGGTGCATACGACCCCATCACACTTCCTCGCTCCATGATTTGGCGTCCGAAATCTTCTACCGTAGATGGAAGGCCGGTCACATCGTATCCTTCAGCTTGAAGACGTTTGAGGAAATTGTAAAGAGAGGGTACTACCTCCATGCCGGAAGCAAGTAAAGCATCCTTACCGGGTGATTTGAAATAGCCAATCGCAACTTTCTTATCGGCATTTGGCTTCTCTTTCAAGTTCATAAAACGATCAAACTGACCCATAAAGGCATTGATTCTCTCCGGTTCAGGCATATAGAGTAAATAGCCATCTTCACTTTGATTTTGAGTGGAGATACATAGCGGAGTCATGCCTCCGTCAATCTCAGGCACTACTATCCTTGCATTGAGTGTACCTCCACCCATAGGTTTATTAATGTCAAGCCAATCTTCACGACTTTGTATCAGTGGGAAAGGCATAAACAGAGGAATCTTGTTATCGTATGCCCAATTTATAAGTGAGTCATTCCCCAATCGCCCCATCGGAAGGTACACGATGGCATCCGGTTTTACAGATTTTATCATTTTCGCTCTCTGACGTCCGGTGGCTGTCAGAGGATAGACATTATAACCCTCTTTAGTGAGCCTGTTAACAAGGGTGTCTATATGTGCCCTGTTGTTTTCGACAGGGAAATTGACACCTGATACAAACGCAATTTTTTTTCCATCCTTATTATATAATCCGCTATTTTCCAAATACTCGGTCAGTTCTTCCTGATTCTTGAAATATTGACCGGCTTCAATATGATAAAACATATTTGAAGGCATTTCTTTGGGGAGGTGGTAATCCTTGTTGCCAATGCGGTTAGGGGTGGCGATGCTTCTCATATAGCGAAGCATGTTGCGATAGTTATCTCTGCAAGGGTTGGAGAAATATTCTTGAAGAGTCGCTGTTTGAATTGAATCAAGGTTATGATTGACCACAAAGCTGAAGTTTCGCAATGTGTTGGTGAATACCGGAACGCCTTTCTTGGCTGCTTTATCGAGTGATTTAAGTTGCAAAGAGTCAAGATATAGCCCCCGTCCGTACATTAACACCGCATCATAATCTTCAAAATTGGTTGCTTCCTCCATAGGGGAGCATACGACCCGGATATTACGGCTGTCATTATTGAGTACAATCTCTGCTGTCTGAGCCGGCAAAGGATTAACAATCAATATTTTAGTAGGCTTCAACCATATATCGTATGCTATAAATGCACAGCAACATATCGTCAACAAAATTATTGTGACGGGTAACAGCTTCTTGACTCTTGCCATTTTTACAGATTCTTCTTTATATATGATGATTTTTGTTGTGTCGCATCCAATATTGGCGCAGCAAAAGCATCCTTTATATGTTCTATGTAAATGTCTTGTATCTCAGGAATCTGACCTAATCCCTCCAAGATAGTGGAAACTGAAAACCCATCATTGCTTAATTTCTCACGCATTTCACCGTCAATATCATTGCGTGCATGGTCACCCGCAACAAACATGAATGGGATGAGGGTAACATTTTTATTCTTTGCATCCTTTAGGCGCTCGACAGTTGTCTCAAGTGTCGGATATCCTTCTACGGTTGCCACATGAAATGCCGGAGTGCCGTTAGCAGTGAACATATAATCCATTTGTGAGTATATGGCATTGGCAGGAGTCGATGTGCCATGTCCTATGAGAACTACGGCGCCATTTTTAGTTGTCGCGTCTTTATATCGGGAAGAGAGTATTCCAACCACTTTTTCGCAATCCTCAATGGAATAGAGTAAAGGCCTGCCAACCCTTATTTCCTCAAAGAATGGTGACATCCGAGCAGCGTCATTGCGTAATACCTCAGCCTCAATACCATCAATCACATTTGTGCCTTGCACAATCACATGGGTGTAGCCATCTGCTGCTAAACGCAGAAGAGCCTCCTGTGGAGTAGACTTGGAAACACCCCTTTTCTTCAGACGGTTTATGATGATTCGCGATGTGTAGGCCTCCACGACCTTCACATCCGGGAATGTAAGACGAGTCTTCTCATTAATAGCGTCAATTGTAAGGGTACGTGTGTCATCGAAAGTAGTCCCGAAATGCACCATAAGTATAGCGGTTTTATCCTTCGGGAAGTCATTATAGACCTCGGCTTTTACTCCTGTCATATAGCATAGAAATATCAAAAAAGTAAGAATCTTTTTCATGTCTAATAAAGTAAAATTGTCCCCCGGAACCACCACGGCCCCGGGAGACCTGGCAAATTATAATGAAAAACTGTTCTTATTTTATATTCTCTACCACCCTGATTTGCTCAAAATAGTAGCCGGAAGCCATTGTAACTCCGAGTGAAGTCTGCCCGTTCTGCACATCATAGATATAGATTTGTGGTTTCTGGCCTTCGGCATCAACTCCAATATATGCCTTATGATTCACATAAGCCATACGGGAAGAGAAACGGCCGCTGCTATATGCCAATCTCTGGCCATTGTATTGTATCGGGGTGCTCGTCTTAGAAACCACATCTATTACAGTATAGTAGTGACTAAAGGCATCAATACCTGTGCCAAGCTGATCCTCACGTGCGTAAGCCACGACTTTGTTGTTGCCTACATACATTACAGATATAAGTTTTCCTTCTGCTGTAAAGCCATCATAGCTTTGGTCGAAAGAGGTAGAATTAGCAGGTATTTTCAGAAGGTGGCTATGTTCATTTCCATCTGCATCGTCTGTCACACAAGCTATATACAGATTGTTGTTGCCATCAATAAAGGTGGTGGTCTGGAGAAGTTCACCGTATGCGGTTCCTACCATTTCACAATCAAGGAAACAAGCGGTGTTGCTTTCAACAGCCATAGTTTCCGGATTTATCACGGCAGTCATCATAGGAGTAGTGCGCGCTCCTCGTGCGCCTCCTTTCTTCCCATAATAGAAATAGAAGAGCTTATTGTCTGACGCACGATAGGTAAGGATGCCGGAAGTGGTGAAGATATTAGCGTCTCCGGGAAGGGGCACATCGAGAGTACCCTCGGAGATGATAGACATATCATCGGCATTGAGCTTAGTCCAGATCACTTCAGTGGCATCGCCGTTAGCTGCCATGATCACGAGGGTGTTGTCATTGGTCCAGGCATGTGTATATTTACGTGCGGAGAAAGTATTGGTCTGGAAACGACGCTCCTTGATTACTTCGATACGATTGTCAGTAATGGTATACTTAGCAAAGCGATCACCTGAGACAGGCACTTGATAGTAGTAAGCACCTTTGAGAATAGTTTCAAGTGAGAGAATAGAATTTACTTCAGTACCCTCTCCTTGGAAAGTAATTTCAGGTTGGTCGGCTTCAAGAGAGTTGACACTTCTAACCAGTGTCTGCACATCACGTCCCATGCCACCGTGACGGTCGAGAGCGACCCAGAGATCAAAGTGATAGTCTTGGATGAGAGTCGGGTCGTCCGGTTCAGATTTCGGATTGTCATCGTTTGAGCAACCTGTCATGCCAAAGGCAAGAAAAAGGGCCATAAACGAAGAGAGAAGGAATTTTAATTTTCTCATTGTCTTTAGTTATTATGGTTAATTAATGAAAATTCTAAATTTGACTCCAAAACTCCGCCCCGGCTTCTGAAGCATATAGTTATCGTAGGCCAGACGGTCAAAGACATTATTACATTCGAAAGATAAATTATATCTATCGTTATGCCATGAATAGGTCAGAGAAAGATCTGTAATGTTTTGGGTGGGAATACGTGCTTTGGAAGAAGTTGCCCCGTATGCCTCCCAGTTTAGGAAATACCAATGAATATACTGGTAGACAGCGTCTATCCGGAGCCTGTCGGTTTTTACAAATAAGTTTCTAAACGTATAAGACACCTCGGCGTTACCAAACATCCAGGGTCTGTTTGGTACTCGATTCTTATAGGTGGCTGACGGATTACCGTCTGTCTTGTATTTCCTCAGATTACGTGCATCACTCCAGCTTCCGTTAAGAGAAATATGAAGCTTGTTATCCCAAAAATATGATATCTCAAAATCAAACCCCTTTATGTCGATTGCCGGTTCGTTGACATACTGCATCATACCTTCACGTTCCGATACTGTGGCGCGTATGTAATTCTGTACATGGCGTATGAACCCATTAGCCTCATAATTTAACTGATGGTAGCCTTCACCAATTAGCCAAGTGCCGAAAAGGCCGATATTGTAATTATTACTTGTTTCCGGATTCAGGGTAAGATTAGGATAGACAGTAGTGCCGTTTCCTAAGAGTTCACGCGATAACGGCAAACGTACGCTATGTTCGTACGATCCTTTTATTGCCAGCGGTTCACACAAAGAATATCGGCTTCCTATTCCGGCCCCCCAATAGTCTTTTGTGGCATCAGTGTCAATCAGGTCTGAACCTGTTATGGTTTTGTCGTCAGTCTGGCGGATGGTCAAGGAATTAATATAGTCCTTTACGAAATATGAGGTTTGCCATCGCTGGTTAAAGAAAGCTTGTGAATAAGTAAAAGATAATATGTGTTTGGTGACAATATCGTTTGATGGCTCAAAAAACTTGTCAACCTCATCATACCGGTCATTGCCTCTTCGATTGAGCATATAGTTTAGGGCAAAGGTGTTATGTTCGTTCAACTCGTAATCCACACCGGCTGTCATTATCGTAAGAGGGCGCTTGTAAACCCTTATGGTTTTTGCTCTATTGTTCAACTCGTTTCCTGATGATGGCATCCAGGTTCCATCCCAAGAATATTTTCGGAAAGCCGTGTCAACAGTCTGACTGTGATCCCATGTGTGGGAGAGATTTAATCTTGTGGCTATTTTATTCCAACGCTTATTGTAGCGAGCCGATATATTGTAGGAGTAAGAATGTTTACTTGCCTCACCATACACCTTATTTTGCATGGCTCCGGTCTGAATATCTTTGTCGAGCTTATTATAGGAGAAGCCTACAAAGAATTGATCTGCCCATTTCACGTCGTTCACCCCGACTTCCAACTGTCCGAAAAGAGAGAAATAATCATCATGAAAGCGTCGCTTATTGGTGTAGATGTACTTATCTTCTTCTTCGCTCCAAACTTCCACCCCCTTCATCATATAATTATTTTTTGAATAATTTATGCTGAAGGTAGGACGTATAGCAATCGCTGTACCTGGAATATAATACTGTCCGGAAACGTCACCATTATGTGTGCAGAAAGATCCTGCTCCATAAGAGGCATCGAGATAATTCTGACGTTTCTTCCTGGTGATAATATTTACTGCGCCCCCGAGAGCGTCTGAACTGAGATGGGGTGGGACGACCCCTTTATATAATTCTACACGATCTACCATATTCAGGGGCACATTATCAAGAGTTAGCCCGGATCCTTTGCTTTCCAAGGGCACCCCATCGATAAAGTAGCGTATGGAATTTCCCGACATACCATTGATAGTCAAATCAAAATCAGATCCGACACCTCCCTCTCTACGAACCTTTACCCCGGCTGTGCGGTCAACTATATCGTTGAGCGTAACCATCTTATTCAGATTGGGAGTAATCTCAACGGCATTTACGGAAAAAGCCCCCTCCTCCAACTTTTTAGCAGTGCTTTTTCCATATACATTTACACCTTTCAGTTGGATGGCATCCTCTTCCAAAATGATGTCAAGAAATTTATCTTCATTTAGGTTAATTTGAAAGCTTTCCGGTTTATACCCTGTTGCTTCAACTGTGCCTTCATACTTTCCGGCAGGAAGTTTCATCTCGAAACTACCTTCTGTATCTGTCGCAATATAATAAGCATTATGTGCCACCCTCACCGTGGCATACGAAACGGGTTCTCCCAAACTATCCTTAACTGTGCCCGATAATACATATACAGGCTTAGCCCCTTGTAAAAACAAGTGGCTCAAGATTATAAAAAATGTCAGGAAGGATTGCCTCATTAGATTGGTTTACTGCTAAAGTTAACATTGAGGCAATATCACAGCAAACCATATTCGCACTCCATGGAAGTATGGAGGCAAATGGCTGTTTTGTGGTAATATTACCCGAAAACTACAAAACAATATGTTGTCTTGGCAGGTCTCCTGACTTATCCCTGTTTTTTGCGCCTTCCCAGTCCTAAGTGACCAGTGGCTTCTTGCAAAAAACGTTTGCTTTTAAATTCAATTCTACACTTTGAATTGTGCATTATGAATTATAAAAGCGGGAATTACAGTAGCGGGTCTGTCCCGGATTTACACCGGATTCCCTATTAATCGCGTTGCCGCGAACCAAAACGTGCAGCAAAGGTACATTTAATTTTCGATTATAGCAACAGAAATCAAAAAATAATTCAAATTAATAATTATCGAAAGGTTCCTTTTTCTTAGGATCGTTAAAAGTATAGTATTAAAAATTAGCCCTATAGCAATCAAACACTATAGGGCTAATTTTTAATAAATACGGTGTTGTCAATCGTAATTCAAGATTTATCCGATCTCAATCAGAGGGATCATGAAGAGGAGTGTCTCAATTTTTATCAATTATCACAGTGTTACCTTCAACCCAATCTGT
>CAZPHL010000005.1:9910-13036 GCA_964586465.1 uncultured Sangeribacter sp. | reverse complement strand
CTCTTGTTCCGAGCGAAGAGAGGGATCCTTTATGTCTGCGAAAAAGAGCGGACGCATCACAGGTATCCCATCTTCGTGAGCCTCCCGGAAGAGCGTATAGATATAAGGGAGCAGCCTATAACGTCGGTTTATGGCCGTACGACACACCTCCAGTGTCTCCGGTCCGAAAGCCCAGGGTTCCTGAGCTCTTGTTCCGGCTGCCGAGTGGTTACGTACAAAGGGGAAATATACACCCATAGCTGTCCATTGGGCAAGAAGATCCGGAGTACAGTCACCGAAGAAGCCTCCTATATCGGGTCCATTGAAAGGCTGACCTGATAATCCGAGATTTATTGTCATGGGCACACTCATTTTCATTAGTGCGGGATCGGATGCATTATCCCCGGTCCATGTTGCTGCATAGCGATGACCTCCCAGAAAATTTGAACGGGTCAGTACAAAGGGGCGCTTATCAGGATTGGCTTTGAGTATGCCGTCGCGACTCGCTTTTACCATGTTATATCCATAGACGTTATGGTAACGCAGATGAGGACCGGGGATGAGACCGCCTCCTCCGAGGTGACGGTTGTCTTCAGGCATCGTGCCGGTAGCTACATTGAAAATTGCCGGTTCGTTCATGTCATTCCATACGCCATCTATCCCGGTCGCCATGTAGTTTTTGTAAAGATTTCCCCACCATTCTCGTACTTCGGGACGGGTGAAATCAGGAAAATGACAAGGTCCGGGCCATACTTCTCCCACGTAGGGCTTACCTGAGTTGTCCTTTACCCAATAGTCGGCAAGCGATCCCTCGTCATCCACCCAATATCCTTCCTCTACCTTAACTCCGGGATCGATCATATAGACAGCCTTGAAATTCCGGTCGTGCAGATAATCGTTAAGACCATCAGGATCCGGAAAGCGCTCTTTATCGAATGTGAAAATCTTGAATTTATCCATATAATCGATGTCCATCCAGATTACATCCGAAGGTATGTCATACATTCTGAGCGTGTCGGCTATTTCTTTGACACGTGTGTCAGGGAAATAGCTCCAACGGCATTGCTGATAGCCGAGAGCCCACAAGGGAGGCATCTCTATGTGGCCGGTCAAGTCAGCTAAGGTTTTCAAGACTTCAGCGGGAGAGTCTTTTTCGATTACAACAACTCTGAAAGCCGGACCTTCGCTTTCAAATACAAGATCATCATCCATAGTGAGTGAGGATCGCCAAGTGTTGTCGGCAATCACCCCGAAAGAGGTCCCGTCCGGTCGTACTCCCATCACCCAGGGATGACTTTGATATAGGCGTTTACCGCCATCCACCTCATATTTCGGTGCATCGGTATTCCAGAAATTTACCTGTAGTCCATTTCTTCTCAATGGTCCGGACACTTCGCCGTTCCCATAAAAATCGATGTCTTTCCCCACAGGAATTTTTACTATACTTTTCCCGTCGGACATCGAGAACTGTGGACGAATTGTCCATGAATCGGGCACATCACTTTCCGGCTCAAGATTTTCAACAAATATTGGAGATGGTTCATGTTGACTTTTGTCGTAACCGGTAGGGTAGAATACCGCTACCCGGTTGCCAATCATATAAGATTGATCAGCCATAGCGCCTGCTATGCCTGACCCAAAGGCGGCTGCCATAATAATTAATTTAGTTAGATTCATATTGATATGAGAGTCCGGTGATGTTTACCTGATTCAGATGCAAAAATAGTCAAAAAATATGATATTTGTTATCATCAGATAAAAGTTATTACGGCTTGAATTTTAGTTGTCGAATTTCAGAATAAAAGAATCTGACAGGATCCTTTGAAGCAGGTTATAGAGGACCTCGGAATTTTCTTACAGGATTACCTCTTTTAAGAGAATTATGCTGTGACCAGTGTAAAGATTCAGCCTCTGCTTCGGTACCTTTATTGATGTTATGGAGCTTCAGAAGTAAGCGTTGCAACCCCAGAGTTTTGTTACGGGCCTGTGAACGTTCATCGGAACATTTTACGGATATTCCACTTGGAATATGGGAGACTCGTACGGCAGTTTCCACTTTATTGACATTTTGACCGCCTTTCCCTCCTGACCGACAGGTGGCATAAGCTATGTCCTTTTCTGAAATCTCCGGTAAATCAATATCATCGAAGAAGTGTACACCGACAAACCAGTTTTTCCTTTTGTGGTTAGGACGATAGGGATTACGAGTGGCAACCCATTGGATTGTGCCTTCCCAATCATTGATAATTTTATCGGGAATGGTAGTGCCGGATATTGAAAATGTCATCGACATATTACATTCCTCAGCTCCGTTATATGGTTCAGAGAATATATCATCGATTCTGATTTTGTCAATAAGAGTGGAATCGGTGCAATACTGTAAAAACTCTCGGGCAACTTTTGTTACTACTCTTGCACATTCCACGGGACCACGGCCTGCAGTAATCTGTAGATATTTTTTCATTTTCCTATATCTTTAATATTAAATTTTGACTTGATCATAGCTATAACTTCTACCGTCGGCTCTATCAAGTGTAATATTTCATCTGTAGATTTATAAGCCATCGGAGATTCATCAAGGGTAGATTCAACTATGGAAGTGGAAAAAACGCCTTGCATCGTTTGTTGGAAATCAGTTATGGTAAACTGTTTCTTGGCTTGGGTTCGACTCATGATACGGCCGGCTCCGTGTGGGGCAGTATTCAACCATTGTTCATTTCCTTTACCGATACATATAGCTATTCCATCACGCATATTGAACGGCAGAGCAACTTTCTTACCTTCCGTAGCCTCGATCGCTCCTTTTCGTAGTACAGGCGTGCCCTCCGTAAACGAGACATAATTATGTGTCGTAAAGATTGATTCCACACATTTTGCCTTACAAAGCTTTTTCATAATGTTGAATATCCTGTCACGGATAATAGAATGGTTATAGAGGGCATAGGCCTGAGCAATCAACATATCAGAGAGGTAGCCACGCATCGAATCACCCGACAGATAACCGTTATAAGGAGAAAGTTTCCGATTTCGGGCAAGTCCTTGCCAATAATTAGCTACCTTCATTCCTGTGTTTCTCGAGCCACAATGAATGGTCAGCCATCCCTCACCGGAAGAGATATCCTCTCCATATTCAATAAAATGATTGCC
>CAZPHL010000005.1:0-9810 GCA_964586465.1 uncultured Sangeribacter sp. | reverse complement strand
GTCGCCTGCATGAACATCAGGCATCTGCACAATAGGGACGCTTTCCATTGCATTATCGTCACAAAGCTGCTTGATCCATTGCAACGCCTGTGGCTCTATGTGGTCAGTGAATACTGTGGCTGAAGTGTTTTTTCCTGTTATTATCATATATTGTTTTTTGTTGCAAAATACACACCGGTGTGCGCAATTGATTTGCGCAGGCAAAATAAAAATAATAATTTTGCAAAAAAAATTAATAAATGCCAATCAATAGAGCCACACTTATCAGGATATCCACCATAGATCGTTGTCTGCAGAACCGGTACAGGCGATGGACCATCAACGATCTAATCGAAGCATGCACTGATGCTCTC
This sequence comes from uncultured Sangeribacter sp., assembly GCA_964586465.1. Lineage (GTDB taxonomy): Bacteria > Bacteroidota > Bacteroidia > Bacteroidales > Muribaculaceae > Lepagella. Next base: position 9,457 of record CAZPHL010000005.1, on the reverse strand, counting down.
GCGGAGTATGAGGGACGAAGCAAGCCGGTGAGCCGACGCACTTTTCAGAATGACCTGGCATTGATGCGGAGTGAACGTCTTGGTTATAACGCCCCTATTGTGGTGAGAGACAATAAGTATTATGAGTATGATGATCCTGATTTCAGTATCACCCATCTTCCACTTAATGAGGAGGGTCTTGAGGCACTTAATTCTGCTCTTGACATACTGCGTCAGCTACAGGGTTTCCCCCAACTTGCATCTTCAATAGAAACTATCAGCAAGCTCAATGAACAAATAGCCCGGCAAACAGGTCAGGTTGTCCCGGCGATGGATATGGAGTATACTCATGGCTACCGTGGGGAGAAATTCATAGGCACTCTATACGGAGCAGTTAGAAAGCGACAGACCATTACAATAGAGTATCAATCTTTTAAAGCGCGTGAAGCTGCTACGGTCAGTCTTTATCCATACTTATTAAAAGAATACAGGAACCGTTGGTTTTTAATAGGAGAGAAGGTTACCAATAGACGTCCTCAGATAAATATCTTTGCGCTTGACCGTATTCATTCGGTTATGATTGATAAAGAACATCCGTTCATGAGATGTGTATGTTTCGATCCCGCACATTTTTTTGATGATACGATCGGGGTAACGAAACAGATCGGTGATAAAGCCCGGCGAGTGGTCATAAAGATCGATCGTATGCAAGCGCCATACGTGGAATCGAAGCCTTTCCATAAATCTCAGAAAGTGGAGCAACGATTTAGAGACGGCAGTATTCAGCTTTCGTTAAAGGTGATTATAAATCATGAGCTTGAACGGCTCATACTCGGTTATGGGGGTCATGCAGAGGTAATAGCTCCACCTGAATTCCGGGAGAAGATAGCCGAAAGTCTTCGTAAAGCCGTGTCACACTATCAATAGTATGTTTCATCTCCTTCATAATCACACAGAGTAGAAGGGGAGATATAGATAAAAAGAGGAGATATAAAAATAGAAGAGATAGAGAAAGCGTTATATCGGTATGGAATGGTTGCAGAATCTGATTTTTGAACAGAGTGCCATACAGGCTATCATCGTTCTTGCCCTGATATGTGCCTTGGGTCTTGCGCTTGGTAAAGTGAAAGTAGCCGGGGTGTCACTTGGGGTTACTTTTGTGTTTTTCGTCGGTATTATTGCGGGCCATTTAGGTCTCACGGTGGATACTCATATTTTGAAGTATGCTGAGAATTTCGGTTTGGTTTTGTTTGTATACGCTTTGGGTATGCAGGTGGGACCCGGTTTTTTCAGTTCGGTAGCTCATGGAGGCATACGCTTGAATCTTATTGGCTTGAGCCTTGCGTTGGTCACATTATTATGTGCTGTAGGATTATCTTTTGTATCTCCCGTGAGTCTGCCTGATATGATGGGACTTTTCTGCGGGGCCACCACCAATACTCCTGCCCTTGGTGCCGTGCAGCAGACACTTTCGCAGTTGGGCATCCCTGCCAGTACGCCTGCTTTAGGTTGCGCCGTAACCTATCCTTTAGGTGTGGTTGGAGTGATATTGGGGATTATTTTTATGCGCAAAGTGTTTATCAGGCCGGATGAAATCACTTCCCATTCAATGCAGTCTTTGCCAAAACCTAAGATAACGGAGTTTGAAGTCACCAACCCCGGAATATGTGGCAAGACGGTAGGGGATATCGGACATTTTTCTACCTGCCATTTTGTAATTTCACGTCTTTGGCGTGACGGAAACGTTTCCATACCTACTTCATCTACTGAATTGCAGATGAACGACCACCTCCTTGTGACAAGTTCTCCTGATGATGTCGAGGGGTTGCACATAGTGTTCGGTCAGCAGGATCAGACAGACTGGAATGCCAAGGATATCGACTGGAATGCCGTTGACCGTCAGCTCGTGTCGAAATCATTTGTGGTTACACGTCGCCAGATCAACGGAAAGACATTGGGATCATTGCGACTGAGGAACCTTTATGGAGTGAACATCAGCAGGGTTTACCGTAGTGGTGTGCCTTTGCTCGCCACTCCTGACCTTCGGCTCCAGCTCGGTGACAAGATAATTGTGGTGGGCGAGGTGAAAGCCCTTGATAAGATAGAACCTTTGATAGGTAATGCCGTCACTGTTCTCGATGAGCCTAATCTGTTTGCAGTTTTTGTCGGTATCGTCTTAGGCATTGCGTTAGGTATGATACCCTTCCATTTCCCGGGAATAAGTCTGCCTGTACGACTCGGACTTGCGGGCGGACCGATAATTATGGGTATTCTCATTGGTAAATTCGGCCCACAGTTACACTTGGTGACTTACACTACCGTTAGTGCGAATCTAATGTTGCGGGCCATAGGACTTTCGCTTTACTTAGCTTGTCTCGGGCTGGATTCAGGAGCGCATTTCTTTGAAACAGTGTTTCGTTCGGAAGGCTTGCTATGGATTGGATTGGGTGCTTTCCTCACGATAGTGCCAACAGTCTTGGTGGGTATAGTAGCGGTTAAAAGTTTTAAAATTGATTTTGGAACGGCTGCCGGTATGCTCTGCGGATCTATGGCTAATCCCATGGCTTTGGATTATGCCAACGACACGTTGCCCGGCGACCGTGCTTCAGTGGCCTACGCTACGGTTTATCCCTTGTGTATGTTTGCACGAGTAATATTAGTGCAGATAGCTATTCTATGCCTTGTATAGCTGCTACGGATATTAAAACAGAAGAGGGCTGCACTCCGAGTCATCGGGAGGCAGCCCTCTTTGTGTAATACTTGTTTGATTCTAAATGGCTGAGTATTTAGTCCACAACCACTCGATAAGTAATTTTCAGTCGCTCACAAGCATTGTATTTGTATCAAGTGAACGCTTCCATTGGAAGAAGAATGCAGTGCAGATAAGTGTAGCTACCAGGCCGATACATTCACTGTAGAACAACGGGATTCCTACACCATCAACATAGGCGCCCAAGGGAGCGTAACAGATGAAAGTGATGCAAAGCATTGTCATAAACATAGCCGGAATCATCGTGAGAAGATATGCCTTGCGATAACGGGCAAGATAAACACTGCAAGCCCATAGAGTAAAGATTGAGAGAGTTTGATTGCACCATGCAAAATATCTCCAGAGAATATCAAAGTTGATATTGAGGAGAAGGTAGCTGACGCCTACTATAGGGAGTGTGACAAGCAGACGTTTGATGAATTTTTTCTGTTGCAACCCGATAGAATCGGCAATGATAAGACGCAGACTGCGCATAGCTGTATCACCGGTGGTGATGGGAGCGGCAATCACTCCGAGTATGGCGAGGATTCCTCCGAAGGTGCCCAACCATTTTACACAAACTTCATGCACAAGAATACCGGCATCCTGACCGTTTGAAGCCATGTAAGAAGCCAGTTTGTCATATCCTCCGGTAAAAGCGATAGCCGCTGCAGCCCAGATAAGAGCTACGATGCCTTCTGATACCATTGCTCCGTAGAAAACAGGACGACCATACTTTTCATTTTTGAGGCAACGTGCCATCATCGGACTTTGAGTGGCATGAAAACCTGATATCGCACCACAGGCAATCGAGATACACATCATCGGAAAGATCGGGGCAGCCTCCCCGGCGGGATGGCGGTTGAAAAGACCGTCGGAAAAACCGGAGGGTATCTCCACACCATTGAAAATCATGTAGCCCATAATTCCAACGGCCATGAAGAGAAGGGCGAATCCAAACACCGGATAAAGATTACCGATAAGCTTGTCTACCGGTAACAAAGTTGCCAGAATGTAGTACAGAAAAATACAGATGGCCCAGAAGGTTGCATTAAGATGGTCAGGTGTGAGGGTGGCGAGAAGATTGGAAGGCGTGCGCACAAATACAGCGATCACCATCACCAGCAATACACAAGTGAAAACACTCATCACCATCTTAATTTTGTTGCCAAGTTCACTTCCGACAATTTCGGGCAGCGACTTACCGCCCATTCTCACGGAAATCATACCTGACATGAAGTCATGGACTGCACCGGCAAAAATCGTACCCAAGACAATCCATAAGAAGGCAGCCGGGCCATACATCACACCCATGATTGCACCAAAAATCGGTCCGACACCGGCAATATTTAGAAACTGGATCAGGAAGACTTTCCATGTGGGCAATGCCACATAGTCGATTCCGTCTGCCATTGTGGAGGCGGGGGTAGCGCGTTTACTGTCGCTTGAGAAGACCCTTTCCACAAGCGCTCCATAGATGAAGTAGCCACCTATAAGCGCTACAAGTGCTATAAGAAAAGATACCATAATGATGTTGGTTAGTTGAATTATTAAACGTATAATCCGGTTAGTATATTGTTTAAGAAAGATGATTCTCTTCGTATGAAAAATCGTGGAAATGTAAGCACATAAAAGAAGCCTGTCACCTCTAATGAGCTTTAGAAGTGACAGGCTATTGTCAATTATCGGCAGACCTCAATCAGTTGTGGAGCTGATGGAATACCGGTTTCATTACGAATGTGAAACTGTAGTCACCGTAAGGCAAGAGATATTCCTTACGTGGCATAGCACCCCAGCTGTTGACACAACCAAGACCGATCTGAGCTTTGTCAATCAACAGATTGGTGTAATCTACTTTCTCTATCTCAGGAGAGTGGGTGTTGGGTTTCCAAGCACCGCCGTCAAGACTCTCCACAGAGTAATTGAGAGCAGAAGCGGAGAAAGGATTCTCAGCTACAAACTCAAGACCGTTGCCTGAATTGTTGAGCTGCTTCCAGTAGCGTATATCAGTCTTGGTACCTGTTTCCTGCGGACGTATGTAAGGATAGAACTGGTCGGCCACTTTCTGATTATAGACTCCGAGAAGAGTTGAATGATTGCGGTCGATGTAATTCTCGAGTGGTCCACGACCGTAGTACTCGATGCTGCTGAAAGCTTCAGGCATCTGCATCTGCATACCGAAGCGGAACATACCGGATACTTCCGCAGTCTTGTCGGCAGTGAGCTCCTCTTTGACTTGAACAGTGCCGGCGCCATTTATAGTATAGGTCAGAGTGAGATTGGCCTTGACATCAGGCATTGAGTATTTAGCGGTTACCACTGCCAGACCCTCTTTCATTTCTGAATCGAGCGATTCAAGTTTAATCTGAGGATTTTTCCAGGCGGCATATTTATTCTGCAGATTTGCACCATAATCATTGTCGGTCGGAGCTCTCCAGAAGTTAGGAGTGAGCTGGCCGCCTTCAGCGATCATTTCCGTGCCTTTTACTACGTACTTGTTCATGTAGCCGTTGTAGCGGTTGAACTCGATTGTGAAATTATCACCCTTGACACTGAGGATACCGTTATGGCTATTGTCAATCTGAGGAAGAATGGCTCCCAGATTTGATTCAATCGGGTTGGCAATAGCTACATCGCCTTTTACTTCGTTGAGAATAAATTGCTCTTTAGCAATCGTATGGCCGGCCGGGAGAAGACCCTCGGCATGTTTGAGGTTATAGTAAAGGTTAAGAGCCCATTCGCCTTGATCGGAAATCTGACCATAAGGAATCGTTACATCAGTAGTAGCACCCGGAGCCACGTCAATATGATCAATACTTCCATCGCGCACAGGCACACCGTTATTCAGGAGCACCCAGTTTAACGTAACATCAGAGAGATCGCGGAAGAAATTCTCATTGTAGACTTTCATCTTACCTTGAGAAAGGTTGGATGGAGTGGTCCAGATATTCTGGTAATAATAGGAAACTTCATCAGCGTGTGGATTGGGCACACGGTCAGGACTTACAAGACCGTTTACACAGAAGTTGCCGTCTGAGGGATCATAATTATTGAAGTCACCACCATAAGCATATATTTCAACTCCGTTTTTCCCTTTGGTACGTACAGCCTGATCAACGAAGTCCCAGATGAAGCCACCTTGGAGGTTAGGATATTCACGGATAAGATCCCAATATTCTTTGAATCCTCCCATAGAGTTACCCATCGCATGGGCATATTCACACTGGATGAGCGGTTTGGAAGTAGGTTTCTCCTTTCCATATTTTTCCATACCCTCATAGCCATAATACATCGGGCAGAAGATATCGGTCATCTTGTTCATGCCGGCTTGTTCATACTGCACCGCACGGCTCGGGTCTTCGGCTTTAACCCATTTGTAAGCCTCTTCAAAGTTAGGTCCATAACCGGCCTCGTTGCCGAGACTCCAGAAAATAATGGAGGGATGGTTGAAGTTACGTTCCACATTACGCTCGTTACGTTCCATGTGGGCTTTCGCATACTGAGGATCTTTGGCCAGAGTCTTCTCTCCATAGCCCATACCGTGGCTCTCGATATTAGCCTCAGCCACTACATAAAGACCGTATTTGTCGCAGAGGTCATACCAGAGTTTGTCGTCGGGATAATGGCATGTACGTACGGCATTTATATTGAGTTGCTTCATCAGCTGAATGTCTTGAAGCATGCGTTCGGGCGACACCACATAGCCTCCGTCAGGATCAAGTTCGTGGCGGTCGGCACCTTTGAAGAGAACAGGCTTGCCATTTACAAGAATCTGACCGTCGGTAAGCTCGATCTTACGGAAACCTACGTTAACCGGGACAACCTCGTCATTACCCTGCATAGAGGCAGTGAGAGTATAAAGATAAGGAGTTTCGGCGCTCCATTTTTTTGGATTAGTGACCTTCATCTGAGTCTTGCCGGTCTTGTTGGCTGTGGCCGTAGCGACAGTGTTTCCGTCGGCATCTTTCAATGTGAGATCTACAGGAGCATTTGCCGTAAGGGAAAGGTCGATGTTGAGCACACCGTCATTATAGTTGTTCTCAAGATCGGGAGTGACACGGATGTCGGCAATACGTTTCTTGTCGCGTGCATAGAGATAGCAGTCGCGGCCTACACCACTGAAGCGGAAGAAATCCTGATCTTCCAGATACGAACCGTCACACCAACGGAATACCTGGAAACATATCAGGTTCTCCTGACCCGGTATAAGATAAGGTGTGAGATTGAATTCAGCCTCAAGCTTGCTGTCTTCACTATATCCGACGTATTTTCCGTTTACCCAGAGGTAGATGTTGGAAGTCACTGACCCGAAGTGGGCGAATATGTCCTTACCCTTCCAGGAAGCAGGAACTTTGATTTCGCGACGATAAGTGCCTACGTTGTTATCGATAGTGGGGACGATAGGAGGCTTGCTTTCGAAAGTATTACGCCAAGGATACTGATTGTTAACATAGATGGGGTCACCGTATCCGTTGAGTTCCCAGACTCCCGGGACAGTTATATTGTCCCAACCTTTGTCATTGAAATCTTTTTTCCAAAAGTCGGTGGGACGTGCGGAAGCATCCTTCACCCAGTTGAATTTCCAGGTACCGTTGAGGCTTAAATAATTAGCCGATTCTTTCTGATCTTGTGATGTCAGAGCGGCTTCCCCTTTCTGATAGGCAAAATTTGCCGAACGCATCGGGGCACGGTTAACCGCATTGACTTTTGGATCCTGCCATTCAGTGAATGTTTGTGCGCAGACACCAAATGCAGCTCCTCCAATCATCAGTGACAATAAAAATTTATTCATCATTTTAGGTTAAAGGGTTATTTTAAGGTTAGTAATAAGCATGATTAGAGTCCAAAGAGGAGGCAGAGAGATAGATTATTTTGCAAAGATAATGTTTCCGAATGGATTTTGCCCTATTTTTTAATGACAAAATAGAGAGGGGGGATGTCATCGGAAGTCATTTGAGGAGGGAGATTGATATACAGCGAGGTGGAAATGAGGTATAATGGCGTAAAGATGGTCAAAGATATCGGCCTGTAAATGTTCGAAGGGTTTCCATTGTGTGCGCGAGGTGAAGAAATAGAGCTCAAACGGCACTCCCTGAGGTGTGGGTTGGAGTTGACGGGCCATTAGTGTAAGCTCAGGTCGGTCAGTCCCGGCATGCAGCACTTCCGGATAGTGTTCAAGATACCATTCCATGTATTTTCGTAGCAAGCTAAGATTGACAACTTTCCCTTTGTCCGGATCTTCCTTTATCAGTAGGGTAGTTTCTTCCTTCTTTAGGGGGTTGTCATCAGAGTGTTCATCTCCGTTTATATTCACGGGTATTTCCGGAGTCGGAGGTATGAGGCCTTTCTCTTTCAGGACCTTTATCTCATCGGGCGTTAGAAAACGGATTGTGGTCTGATCAATAAGTACCGAACGCGAAACTCTACGTGCTCCTGACTGGCGCATTGCATTGAAATTCTGAAATGAATCGGTCACAAGCGTATAAGGGGGGATTGTGACGATTGAATTATCCCAGTTTCTTACTTTTATAGTAGTGAGTTTTACCTCTTCCACTTGGCCGTTTACTCCTGCTTTCGGCGCTACAATCCAGTCTCCCTTACTCAACATTTTGTTGACGGTAAGCTGTATACCGGCCACGAAGCTGAGAATCGTGTCACGGAATACGAGCATAAGGATTGCTGCTGAAGCGCCGAGTCCGGTAAGAATCGCGAGAGGATCACGGTTGATCAAAATACTTATTCCGACAACGATACCGATTATGATAACGAAAAGCACCACGGTTTGTCTTACAATCTCAAGATTGTGCTGACGCAACAAGTGGCGTTCGTCAAGAGCATTTTGCAGACTTCTGAGAAATACCACTATGAGATGGATAGCAGCCCATAGGATATAAAGTTCGGTGAGTTTGACAGTCCATTTATAGACATCTTCTCCTGCGTTGATATTACTCGGGAGTAAAATTCCAACCAATATTGCCGGAGCTAACTGAGAAGTAGCTTTAAGTACATTATCGTTGAGAAGATCATCGTCCCAGGTGGTTTCTGTCTTTAGGGTGAGCAGGGTTACTATAGGATTAAGTATACGGATACAGATTACGTAAGATAACCATGCGATTATTGCTATGGCACCCACAGTAGCCCACACAGACCATGTTTCTGCTATATTTTCTCCGAACATCTGGCTGAGCCACAAGAATATCTTCCGTTCCATAATAATGATTAATCTTTGATAGAAGCTGTCTGCACAGCCAATTGTAGACAGACGGCATCAGGATGAAATGCAAATGTAACATATATAATCTATATATGCAAAAACAGTCTTATAATTTACATAATTTATATAATTGCAAAGTATACTTTGCAATTATGCAAAAAATAACAGAAATATAAGATATACTTTACATTTCCTGACCTTCACTGACAGTCTGTGACCTTCACTGAAAAGTGTTGACAGATTTGAGGCCGATTAACTAATTTGGTTTACACGCACGGTGGTGTTCAACCGATTTACTTTACACTTCTTTGCTATGTTACCTAAAACAGTTTATTGATTCGGTTAATATTTACGGAAAATATGTTGTGTAACATATTTGTATAATCGAGAAGATAAAATTTTATAAATTCGCGATAGAATCCCGGAATCCATGATATCTCGGAGGAGACATAACATTATGGGTCGGGTGTAATTTATTATATGAAAGGCGTTTACCGACGCTTTATTTCTTGGCT
>CAZPHL010000004.1:0-58355 GCA_964586465.1 uncultured Sangeribacter sp. | reverse complement strand
AATCTTCTTCGGATCATTCCAGGATGCCGATACCTTCCATCGTATCTTCGTGATTGCGGCTACTTGCTCAATCGTGATCACAGCCGTATATATTCTCCGTGTGGTAGGCAAGTTGCTTCTTGGTCCGGTACAGGATAAGCATCATCTTGAACTTACAGACGCTACCTGGTTTGAGCGTTTGGCCACAGTCACGTTAATTGTCTGCATAGCCGGCATCGGTTGCTTCCCGAACTGGATTAATGAAACTATTCAGTTCAGTTTCCGACCGATCATCGCCGCTATCCAGGGAGCTATATAAAAGAAATGTTTTGAATAAATAATCAAGCAATCTAACAATGGACTATTCTCAATTTGGATCAATGATTCCCGAAATGATTGTTCTCGGGATCTTTCTGCTGGTCTTTTTATTCGATACATTTTCGAATGAAAAGGGAAAGCGGATCCTAACTCCGTTTACAACCATTCTGTTTGGCCTTGGCACGATAGCAATCTGGATTATACCTGCATCTTGTGAAGAGGTATTCGGTGGCATGTATATCAACGATAATGCCACCAATGCACTAAAGGCAATCCTCAATATAGGTGTGTTTATTGTTTTCCTACAAAGTTCCAAGTGGGTTAACAGCGATGAAGTGGCCATACGTAAAGGTGAGTTCTATGAACTTATATTAGTGACACTTTTTGGCATGTACCTGATGGTGTCAGCCCGTCATTTCCTTCTCTTCATCATCGGTCTTGAGTCGGCATCTCTGCCTCTTGCAGCGTTGGTAGCCTTTAACAAACGTCATTATGAAAGCCACGAAGCAGCTATCAAATATATCATGACAGCTGTGTTCTCATCGGCTTTACTTCTTGTCGGTCTTTCATTTGTATATGCTTTCTCAGGCGGTTCGCTCTATTTCTCTGATATAGCTCTTTATATCGGTCAGGGTGAGATGAGCGGTCTGCTTCTCATAGCACTCGCTTTTGTGATTGCAGGTATCGGTTTCAAGCTGTCGCTTGTACCTTTCCACCTCTGGACAGCCGACGTTTATCAGGGAGCTCCAACAGCAATTACGAGCTATCTTTCGGTTATTTCCAAAGGAGCAGCGGCTTTTGCATTCTTTGTAATCTTCGTACAATGTTTCGGCGCGGTTTACAGTGATGCTTGGGAATGGATGATGTATGCTGTTATAATCGCTACGATAACAGTAGGTAACTTGTTTGCAATCCGTCAGAAGAATATGAAGCGATTCATGGCCTTCTCTTCTATTTCGCAGGCAGGATACATAATGTTAGGTGTGATGGCCGTCAATGGGCTTGGCCTTGCTTCTATGATGTTCTACATCTTTGTTTACATTGTCAGCAACCTCGGGGCATTCGCTGTTATCAACACGATTGAGGAAAACAGCGGTAAAATCAACATGGATGACTATAACGGGTTGCACAAGACCAATCCCTGGTTATCTTTCGCTATGACTCTTGCAATGTTCTCACTTGCAGGTATACCTCCGTTTGCAGGATTCTTCAGTAAGATTCTTATCTTTACCTCTGTTACAAGTTCAAATTCTTGGGCTTTGTATATGTTGGTATTGGTTGCTCTTATCAACACCATCATCTCACTCTACTACTATTTGCTTGTTGTTAAGGCGATGTGGATCAGTCCGGAAGAGCCGAAGATTGCAACATTCGAGACAGAACGTTGTCAGAAAGTTGGTCTGTGGCTTTGTGTAGCCGGAATCGTATTCTTCGGTCTTGTTCCTTACATCTACCAGTATTGCTATGATGCCGTGCAGAGTTCACTGGGGTTCCTGACATTTTTCAATCTTTAAATTAGATTAGAAGTTTAAGGAAATACTATAAAGTCAAGCCGCCTCCGAGATATTTGGGGGCGGCTTGACTTTATAGTATAATTATCTGATTTAAGATATTAATATCAGTATTTATTGGACCTATGAGAGGAAAATAACATTACTTGGAAGGTTCCGCTATACCATCCTTGTGGCAACGGTCGGTAATATGTTTGATTCGTTTAGGGGTGGAAGGATGGGATGAAAACATCTGACTCATACCACTGTTGGCCGGTTGAGCACCTTCCAATTGCTCAAGTTTGGTGAATGCATAAGCCATTGACCAGGGATTCTTTCCATTGGCTACCAGAAAATCATATCCGTAGTCATCAGCATTGCTCTCTTGTTTTTGAGAATATTTTGCACTCATAAGTTGCTGTCCTATCTGGGCAAGCTGGGAAGAGGTCAGAGCCGCCGCTGTATTACTGGTGGAACCTATGCCGTCAAGCACAGCAGATTGAAGAAGGGCCTGTTGGAATGCTTTACGAGTGTCTTTATGAGCCACGTGTCCGATCTCATGTCCTATTACACCAAGTACTTCATCATCAGTCATCTTATCCATCAAACCTGAATAGACTCTGACACTTCCGTCTGCGCAAGCAAAGGCATTCACATCATTAGTAAGGTAAACTTTGAAATTAAGTGGTATACCGTCTACTGAGGTCAGACCTTGAGTCAGTTTTGCGAGTCTTTGCGCATATTGACTGTTAGCCGGGGCCACTTTATTTTGCTGATCCATACTTTGAACGTATTGATGTACATAAGACTGGATCTGAGAATCAGAAACTGTAGCCGCCTGAAGAGCTTTCTGACCGGCATTCATTAGTCCCATCATATTTAATGAGGAAGTTGAACAACTTGTAAAGCATCCTGCGGTGATTATTCCCAAGGAAAGCAACAGAGTCTTTATCTTTTTCATAATTTTATTTTTAGTGATTAGAAATATATATTCGAAATAATGGAATAAGAAGGCTGTATTCTATATCATTCAAAATTTTTAAATTGGATTAAAAGACATATCCGAGTCCTAACTGCAGGAAGCAACCTTTTGTGTTTCTCATAAACGAATATTTACCTTGAACAGAGAATTTCAGAGATGAGGTCAGGTAAAGATCCATACCTCCGCCTAAATCAACTCCGCATCTGGAAAAGCGTTCATTATATTTAATATCCCAATTGTTAACGGTGAGACCGGTCAAAGGATATAATTTGACACCACGGGCTACTCTAAAAGGAAAATGGAGGTCAACACTACATTCGAAAGCTGATTTCCCTTTATTGCGAAAGACATAACCGATTTCCGGAGCAAGACGAATGTGAGGAGTGAATGAATATTGAAAATATACATTAGCTTGTCCCGCTTTATTGAATGAAGCAAAACCTCCCGCAACCCCGAGAGTCTTCTCTCCGGCATGAGCAGTTGCTTCGAGGGAACAGAGAAGAGAAATAGCTATAGTAGCAATAGCCAAGACTGTTGATTTGAGGTAAGGGTTCATAAGAAATCAGTTGGAATGAATTACTGAGTTTACTATAGTTTATAAACTCCTGAGAAGTCTACAATCGTTAAGAATTAAGTGCTGTCCCGGGAATTATATTTGAAAAACATTTAGTTTTTACGAATAGTTTGAGTAAATTTGTAAAATATTATCATTAAACTCGGAAAAAGCGGAAAATTGAAAATGGTTTTATATCTTCAGTTCTTTTGCCGATGTTTTATGGATAATGTATTAATAGATTCGACTATTTATAGTCACACAATTATGTATCTATAATCATACAATGGAAAATTTCGGATTCATAAGAGTTGCTGCCGGTGTGCCAAATGTAAAAGTTGCAGATGTTGAATATAACATACAGCAGATAGCAGGACTTATTAAAGAAAGTGTAAGAAAAGGCGTAGAGATACTTGTACTTCCTGAACTGTGTGTTACGGGTTATACATGCGGAGACCTGTTTGAGCAGTCGTTGCTTATGAGACGAGCCGAAAAAGGGATAGGAAGACTCGTGGAAGTTTTAAAAGAGGCGGATTCCAACGATATGAAAGTAATTGTAGGCGCCCCCGTGATGTACCGCGGACGTCGTTTCAATTGTGCAGTTGTTATAGATGCTCAGGGAGTGGTAGGTATTGTGCCAAAAATCCATCTGCCTAATTATGGGGAGTTTTATGAGAAAAGATGGTTTGAGTCGGGATGCGACCTCATAGCATCAGATATAGACTATTATAACAATACTGTAATTGGGAAAAATCTTCTTTTTGACCATAAAGGTGTGATCTTTGGAATAGAGATTTGTGAAGATCTGTGGGTGCCTGTTCCGCCCAGCAGCGGATTGACAAAAGCAGGTGCAGACCTAATTTTCAATCTGTCTGCTTCAGATGAGCTGATAGGCAAGCACGATTATCTTTTACGTCTTATCGCGCAGCAGTCGGCCCGTTGCCGTTGTGGCTATGTATATGCTTCAGCAGGTTGGGGAGAATCATCTACGGATCTGGTTTTCGCCGGGAATGCAATAATTGCCGAGGATGGTGGGATTATTGAAACTGAAAAACGATTCTTTACTGAGCCGACATTGGTGGTGAAAGATATCGATGTAGAAAAATTGAATAATGACCGGGCGAAATTCTCGACATTTTTCGAGGGGTCAAACGATAGTGATCGGTATGTGAGAGTTAAATCTCTTAACGTGAACAGTAAGCATATTGAGGATACGGACAAATTGAATACAGAGAAAAGCCCTGTATTCAATCCTGAGCTACTAAATGTTAAAATAGATTCACATCCCTTTGTGCCGCATGACGAGAAAAAACTCAGCGAACATTGTACGGAAATAATCAACATTCAATCGAGGGGCCTGATGCAGCGACTTAATGTTATAGGATGTCGTAATGCAGTAATCGGAATATCCGGTGGACTCGACTCTACATTGGCTCTATTGGTGACAGTGAGGGCGTTTGATCTTCTTGGCCTTGACCGTAAAGGAATCCATGGTATCACGATGCCCGGTATGGCAACCACTTCACGCACTCACAGCAATGCTGTCGGTCTTATGGAGGAACTGGGGGTCACATCTCTTGAAATCCCTATAGGGAAAGCAGTGGCTCAACATTTCAATGATATAGGTCAGGATCCTCAGCTCTTTGATGTGACTTACGAGAATTCTCAGGCAAGAGAACGTACACAGATTCTTATGGATTATTCCAATAAGGTGAACGGCATAGTTATAGGCACCGGGGATATGTCGGAGCTGGCATTGGGATGGTGCACTTATAACGGTGATCACATGTCGATGTATGGCGTGAACGCTTCTGTGCCGAAAACTCTGGTGAAGCATCTTGTGAAATGGTTTTCATCAGAGTTCGGAGAGCGTGCCAAGGAGATACTTTTGGATATCGTAGACACACCCATTAGTCCTGAACTTGTGCCTTCAGGAGAGGATAAGATCGGTCAAAAGACAGAGGATCTGGTCGGGCCATACGAGCTGCATGATTTCTTTATGTATCATCTGCTTCGAAACTCTTTTGCACCCCGGAAGATATTTATGTTGGCACGTAAGGCATTTGAGTCACAATATGAAGAAGCAACTATATTGAAATGGCTTAAAAATTTCTATCGTCGTTTTTTTGCTCAACAGTTCAAACGTTCCTGTATGCCCGACGGTCCGAAGGTTGGTAGCGTGAATCTCTCACCGCGCGGTGACTGGAGAATGCCTTCAGATGCTTCGGGACATTTATGGCTCGCTGAAACTGACAGTATAACCTTGTGTTTAGACTAAAGAATAAAGATGACATTTGAAGAAGATATCAGAAACGCTGTGACTGTCTTGAAGAGAGGTGGTATTATTCTCTACCCTACAGATACGGTGTGGGGTATAGGATGTGATGCGACAAATCCTGAAGCAGTAAAAAAGATATATGATCTTAAGAGAAGGGCGGAGAGTAAATCAATGCTGGTGCTTGTAGACGGTGAGGTTATGCTTGAACGCACGGTAAAGGATATTCCTGAGGTCGCCTGGCAATTAATCGAGGCTGCCGTAAATCCACTTACTCTTATCTATGATCATCCGGATGGTGTCGCTCCCAACTTGAAAGCCGACGATGGCTCGCTTGGAGTGCGCATCACATCCGAACGTTTTTCTAATGAACTCTGTCGCAGATTACGTCATCCGATAGTTTCGACTTCAGCCAATATAAGTGGTGAAAAGGCACCTGTATTTTTCTCACAGATTTCAGATGAGATAAAGGCAGGGTGTGATTATGTGGCTGAATATCGACGCGATGATACCAACCCACATGCCCCGAGCAATATAATCAAAGTAGGGGAGGGCGGACTGATAAAAGTGATAAGATGAACCTGATAAAGGTAATAAGATGAAATTGTAATGAGAGAGAAAAGATTGTCAGCCGCCCGACAGAGATGGAAATATGTGGCATGTGACTATGCTACAAGTGCGTTGGCATTCTTTCTTTTCAATTTATGCCGCTTTTCACTCCTCGGAGAGGAGGGTGGAATATGGGAATTTGTTTTTTCCACCAAATTGATTCTGGAGGAGATATTTCTTCCTTTATTGATGTTAGGGATATATTGGCTTTCAGGTTACTATAATCAGCCATTTGGTAAATCGAGATTACAGGAATTGATTACTACTTTTTTCTCCGCTCTTATCAATTCATCGTTGCTCTATCTTATGCTTCTTATTAATGATCATTCTTGGGAACGTAGGGTCAATTATCAAATATTGGCGGTGCTGATACTATTGTTGTTCATTATTCCTTATGTCGGCAGATTATGGCTGACTTCGATAGCTTCTATCCATTTCAAACATGGAAAATGGGTTTTCCGTACCCTTATTGTCGGCAATACGGCTAATGCCCGACTCATCGCACGTCGGCTTAGAGAGGGCAGGTCGAGAGAGTCTATGGAAATAGTAGGATACCTCGCTATACCGGAAGAGGAGGAAATATATGATCATCACCCCGTTTTTCCTTTGTCGGATGTAGAAAGAGTATGTCAGATAGAAGAAGTGGATCAGTTAGTCATACCTTCCGCTCCATATAATGAAGAGAAAGTGCTGCATCTTCTCTATAAATTTTTTCATCTTGACATACCGATAAAGATTGCTCCTGACACATTTTCTTTTGTGACATCAGCTATTCATCTGAAAGATATCTATGGAGAACCTTTTGTGGATTTAACTTCACCGGCCATTAGCGAATCTGCAAAAAATATAAAACGTCTCTCTGATATTTTAGTGTCTTCATTGATTTTGATGGTCTTCTCTCCGGTCTACCTATGTCTGGCTTTGATGGTTAAAATCAATTCAAAAGGACCGGTGATATATTCGCAGGAAAGGATAGGCCTGAAGCAGAAGCCTTTTAAGATCTATAAATTCCGCACAATGGTGGTAGATGCTGAGAAAGACGGCCCTCAATTGGCAGAAAAGGACGATCCCCGTATTACTACAGTAGGTAGTTTCTTGCGTAAATATCGTCTCGATGAACTTCCACAGTTCTGGAATGTGCTGAAAGGGGAGATGTCATTGGTAGGTCCACGTCCGGAGAGACAATATTACATAGAAAAAATTATGCAGGAGGCACCATATTATGCCCTCGTGTATCAGGTAAGACCCGGTATCACATCGTGGGGCATGGTGAAATATGGTTATGCTACCAATGTAAGGCAGATGATAGAACGCACACGTTATGATCTGCTCTATATGTCGAACATGTCATTGTTTGTAGATTTGAAGATACTCATATACACGATAAAGATAGTGTTTTCAGGTCGAGGTATATGACAGAGACAAAAAAGAATAAGGTAAAATAATTTGAGATGGCTTATAAAGAACGACATAATCGCTTTACAGAACTCTGGCTTCGCTTTGTAGGCTGGAGGGAAAGGCATATCAAAGAGAGAAATTTTGTTGTAGTTCTCGCTTTGGTAGTGGGTGTCATCTGCGGCTTTGCGGCCCAACTGCTTAAATATCTGATTCATTTTATCTCACATCTGCTAACTTCCAACTTGAGTCTAACCAATGCGAATTATCTGTATCTGGTATATCCCATGGTAGGCATAATGCTTGTAACGTTGTTTGTGAGATTTGTGGCGAAAGATAATATTTCTCATGGTGTCACCCGAGTGCTTTATGCTATTTCACGCCGGAAGTCACGGCTGAAAAAACGCAACATGTATTCTTCGTTGATAGCCTCTTCTATCACCATCGGATTCGGTGGTTCGGTTGGTGCCGAGGGTCCGATTGTCTTTACGGGAGCAGCCATTGGATCAAATATAGGTCAGGCTTTCCGGTTATCTCCGAGAATCCTCATGCTGCTCGTAGGTTGCGGGGCAGCCGCCGGCATCGCCGGTATTTTCCGGGCACCGATAGCGGGCATGTTGTTTACACTTGAAGTGCTCATGATTGACCTTACGGGCACGACAGTTATGCCTTTGCTGATTTCATCAATCACCGGAGCAACGGTGGCATATATTCTGGAGGGATATAACGCGGAGTTTTTCTTTGCTCAGAGCGAACCCTTTGCCGTGAAGAAAATACCTTATACGGCATTATTGGGGATCGTATGCGGATTTGCCTCATTGTATTTTACACGCGCCATGTTTATGATGGAGTCGATGTTTGGCAAAATCAAAAAGAAATGGATGAAAATTATTATAGGAGGAGTGATTCTTGCTGGTTTGATTTTCCTCTTCCCCCCGCTTTATGGTGAAGGCTATGGAGCTATCAATACATTGCTTGAAGGAGATTACTCCAAGGTGCTTGACGGTACATTCTTTTATGTTGACCGCGATAACGTGTGGTTCATAGCTGTCTTTATCGGAGCTGTGATTCTTACAAAGGTGTTTGCCACAAGTGCAACCAATGGCGCGGGTGGAGTGGGTGGAACATTCGCCCCCTCCCTTTTTGTGGGTGCCTTAGTAGGCTTCCTGTTCGCATTCGTTCTGAATAATTTATTTGAAGGTATAGGAATTTCCAATAAGAATTTCTCTTTAATGGGGATGGCCGGTGTAATGAGCGGAGTGATGCACGCTCCTCTGATGGCTATCTTCCTCACAGCGGAAATGACCGGTGGCTATGATCTCTTTCTACCTCTCCTGATAGTCTCCACACTATCATATATGACAATCCGTATATTCGAGCCATACAGCATCTATACCATGCGTCTTGCGAAACAGGGCGACTTGCTGACTCACGAAAAAGATAAGTCGGTGCTTACTCTCCTTAAGATTGACAATGTGATAGAGAGAGATTTCAAGACTGTGAAACCTAATATGAATCTTAAAGAAGTAGTGGATATCATAGCCACCTCAAACCGTAACCTTTTCCCGGTAACCGATGATGAGGGACAGCTGGTAGGAGTGGTGTTGCTTGATGATATACGTAATATCATGTTCCGTCCGGATCTTTATAAGAAGATGCATGTCACCCGATTTATGTCGATGCCTCCCGCCAGAATCGATATAAATCAGCCTATGGAGGAGGTGATGAGAATATTTGACAAGACCAATGCATGGAATCTTCCTGTGGTGGATAATGGAAAATATGTAGGATTCGTCTCGAAATCCAAAATTTTCAATTCTTATCGTCGTGTATTAAGACACTATTGCGACGAGTAAAAACCGGGATAGATAAAATTTAACTTGTAAGATTATGAATGACAATAATAATAAACTTAAAATAGTATTTTTCGGTACCCCTGAATTCGCAGTTGCAAGCCTTGACAGGCTACTGAAAGAAGGATGCGACATTGCCGCTGTAGTAACGATGCCCGACAAAGAAGCCGGAAGAGGTCATAAACTGATACAAAGCGACGTCAAGAAGTATGCTTTGGAAAAAGGTCTGAAAGTCTTGCAGCCGGAGAAACTCAAGGCTCCTGAATTTATCGATGAGCTACGTGCCATAGGGGCTGACCTTTTTATTGTAATCGCTTTCAGGATGCTTCCCGAGGTGGTATGGTCAATGCCACCGGAAGGTACTTTCAATCTCCATGCTTCACTGTTGCCTAAATATCGGGGGGCGGCTCCTCTTAACTGGGCTGTCATCAACGGAGATACCCGCACCGGTGTAACCACCTTTTTCCTAAAACATGAAATTGATACCGGTGACATCATAGAACAGCGGGAGATAGAGATTCTTCCAACTGATAATGTAGGGGATGTGCATGATAAGTTGATGAATCTTGGCGCGGATATGGTAGCGGATACCGTGCGTAACATTGCCACGGGTAGAGTCCGTCCCGTTCCTCAACCTGAAGGTGATTTTACTCCTGCACCCAAAATATTTAAGGAAACCTGTAAGATTGACTGGACTGCACCGGCTTTAAAAATTCATAACCTTGTGAGAGGACTTTCACCTTATCCGGCAGCATGGTGTGAGATGGAGGAAGCCAAATCTCGTGGAAAATACTCAGACGTGAAGATTTATACTACCTCATTGGCTCCTGATATGGATGCGGAAGGTTACAAACCGGGTGAGGTAGTGGTAATGAAAGACCGTCTTTTTATCAAAACGGGAGACGAATTATTGGAAATACTGTCACTTCAACCGGCAGGAAAGAAAAGAATGGCAACTGATGCTTTTCTACGGGGATATACTCCGACTTTATTCAGATGATGAAAATGCAAGATACTGATAAGAATTTTTGTTCTATCCTTTTTGATGTGATGGTCGAGAAAGGGGTAAAGGATGTGGTGTGTTCTCCGGGGTCCCGAAATACACCTCTTCTTATTGCCGCCTCTTCAAGGGAGTCGCTCCGGAAACATGTGGTGATTGATGAGAGAAGTGCTGCTTTTATGGCCCTTGGTTTAGCCGTTGTCAGTCGACGCCCGGTAGCACTGGTCTGCACATCCGGCACTGCCTTGCTTAATTACGGACCGGCTATAGCCGAAGCTTTTTATCAGTCGGTGCCTGTGGTTGTGATTTCAGCCGATCGCCCTGAACAATGGATTGACCAGGATGACTCCCAGACATTAAGGCAATATGAAGCATTGTCTAATTATGTAAAGCGCAGCTATCAGTTGCCGGCCTTTGGAAATGATGATAAGGAGATGCAATGGTATGCCAACCGGATTATCAATGATGCCATGATAGAGGCTACTTCCCGCAGAAAAGGGCCCGTGCATATAAATATCCAGCTTGATAATCCACTTGGGAAAAAACGCGAGTTCAATAGTAAACGACCCCGTGTAATAGATTTTATCGGAGGAGATGCTATCGGAAATAAGGAAATAGTGAAAGAATTAGCTATTAAGATGGCGGCCTCAAAAGTGTTGTTTGTTGCCGGTTTCCTTCCCCCGGAGTATCGGTTACATAGATCGGTTGGTGAAATATGTGCTCTTCCGAATGTGGTAGCCATGACTGAGACACTGTCAAATCTGCACCTTGGTGACTTTGCCACAGCGATAGACTCGGTGTTGACAGCATACTCCGACGAATATCTGGATACCATGGCTCCTGATTTGGTCATAAGCATCGGAGGATCGCTGGTATCACGCAAACTTAAAGAGTATCTACGCAGGAATGAGGGTCATTGCGAACATTGGGCATTAGGTTGGCATCATACTACTTCCGATTGTTTCATGTCGTTGACGAAACGAATAGAAGTAGATCCGGCCCGTCTTCTTCATCAACTCGCAGTGGCCATTAGGCGTCAGCTTATACTGACCACTAACTGTGACTTTTCAGGAAGTTGGAGCAAGCTAAGGAAAAGCGCGGTAATTGCGAAAGCAACTTTTGTTAAAAATGTTCCTTGGAGCGATTTGAAGGTATTTGATATGGTGTTGGAAGCATTGCCTCAGGATGTGAATCTTTTCTTTTCAAATGGCACAGCCGTAAGGTATGCCCAGCTTCTCGGCGAACGAATGCCCCATGCCAACTATTGCAACCGAGGCGTGTCAGGCATCGACGGGAGTATTTCCACGGCTATAGGAGGCGCTAAGGTATATAGAGGACGTACAGTCATTATCACCGGTGATATGTCGATGGCTTATGATCTCAATTCCCTTTCATTGCCTGATATTCCGTCTAATCTCGTTATCATAGTGGTTGACAATGGTGGGGGCGGAATTTTCCGTTTCATACCTACTACTTCCGACCTTGAGGAGTTAGATAGATATTTCTGTGCCTCGCCGAAACTTCCTTTGGCACAAATAGCACCGGCTTACGGATTTGAATACACAGAAGTCTTGACCGAACAACAATTGCAAGATGCTTTATATCGTATTTTTACATCCACACAAGCTGAGAAACCTCAGATACTGAAAATAGTTACCGATGGTAAGTTGAGTGCAGAATTGCTTAAGGAGTATATGAGTGTTAAGGCCTGAAGGTGCTTGCTTATTTATAATCTTTTAAAACTCATTTAGTTTTTTCGATCTGTTAAAAAACATATAAAAATGTATAATTGGATAAAAATAAAAGAGTATACTGATATTATTTTTGAGCAATTCGAAGGGATAGCCAAAATAACGATTAATCGACCGGAGGTATATAATGCCTTCCGACCACTTACCAACCGAGAGATGCTTGATGCTATGGCGATATGCCGCGAACGACAAGATATCAGGGTGGTGGTCCTTACCGGAGCAGGTGATAAGGCTTTCTGCAGTGGTGGTGATCAAAATGCGAAAGGAAGAGGTGGATATGTCGATTCTGATGGTGTCCCTCGTCTGAATGTGCTCGAGTTGCATCATGCCATAAGATCATTACCAAAACCGGTTATAGCTATGGTTAATGGCTACTCTATTGGAGGTGGAAACGTGTTGAATGTGGTGTGTGATTTGTCGATAGCGTCAGACAATGCCCGTTTCGGACAGACCGGACCGAAAGTAGGAAGTTTTGATGCAGGGTTCGGTTCAAGCTACCTGGCACGATGTGTAGGTCAGAAGAAAGCCCGTGAAATTTGGTTTCTCTGCCGTCAGTACACGGCTGAGGAAGCTTTGGAAATGGGTATGATCAATAAAGTTGTGCCGTTTGACAAACTTGAAGATGAGGTTGTGGATTGGTGTAGGACAATTATGAAACGTTCACCTTTGGCTATCCGTATGATAAAGCGAGGTCTGAATGCTGAGCTTGACGGTCAGGCCGGTCTTATGGAGTTTGCAGGAGATGCCACTCTGATGTATTATCTCATGGACGAGGCACAGGAGGGAAAGAACGCATTTCTTGAGAAGAGAGATCCTGATTTTGAACAATTTCCAAAATTTCCTTGATAAAGTTCGGATACTATGAGGTTTGCGTTTGCACCATATCTTCTTCACTTCAAAGAGCCGGGTGGCACTTCGCGCGGAGTTATGACAGAGAAGCCTACATTTCTTGTGAAGGTTTTTGATGAGAAAGATCCCACACATTTTGGCATAGGAGAAGCTGCCGTGTTTCCCGGACTATCCCCGGAAGCGGATGGTAATTATGTCTGGAAACTCACCGAGGTTCTTGCTAATGTGGCAATAGGTAAAGCCACCGATCTGTCACGACACTCATCAATTCAATTTGGTCTCGAACAGGCTCTACTTGATTACTCCAATGGCTGCAGAGGTGTTTATTGTCCGGGTAAGTTTACAGCCGGAGAGGAATCAATAGAAATTAACGGACTCGTCTGGATGGGCGATTATGATAGAATGATAGAACGTCTCGAACAGAAAATTTCCGCAGGTTTCAAATGCGTAAAACTTAAAATCGGGGCTATCGATTGGAATAAGGAGTTAGAAATGATCACTTATATCCGCTCACGTTTCACTGCAGAACAATTGATGATCAGAGTGGATGCTAACGGAGGTCTCTCTATGGATAACGCTCTGCCACGATTGAAACAACTTGCTGACTTAGGCGTACATTCCATAGAACAACCCATACCGCCGGGCCAACCGGATCTTATGGCATTTCTTTGTCAGGTTTCCCCCTTGCCGATTGCATTGGATGAGGAACTCATAGGTAAAGCTACGGAAGATGAGAAACGAAATATGCTTGATACCATCAAACCACAGTATATAATTCTTAAACCGGCTTTATGTGGTGGCTTCTCAGGAGGTGAAGAGTGGATTCGACTTGCCGGTGAAAGAAATATTGGTTGGTGGATAACGTCAGCTCTGGAGAGTAATGTGGGACTGAATGCCATAGCACAATGGACTGCAGCAATCGGCGCTTCAGGTCCACAAGGCCTCGGCACCGGAGGCGTTTTTACAGATAATTTTCAAACTCCTGTGCGTCTTGAAGGAGACAGACTTTGGTATGACCCTGAGAAGAAATTTGATTATTCACAGTTTGCTGACTTGAAGTGGCATTTATAATGACATTCGATGAATTTTTAGATGAATGGAGAGGTTGTGCACCTGTTATTACAGCACGGACTTCCGGCTCTACGGGACAACCGAAACTTATAGAATTACGGAAAGAATTTGTGCGTGACAGTGGGTTGCGTACAAATTCTTTCTTTAACATCACGCCATCCAGTAGGCTCCATTCTTGTGTCGCAGCTGATTTTATCGGAGGAAAGATGATGGCTGTGAGAAGTGAACTGGCCGGTTGTGCTTTTACATGGGAGATACCCTCCAACGCTCCTCTCGGTGGCTTAAAGAGGGAAGACCATATAGATTTGCTTGCGGTAGTGCCTTCACAGATGCTTTATATAGTTGAGCATTATGAAAGTATGCCTGATATAGGGGCAGTAATAATAGGGGGATCGGCGATACACCCTTCCTTAAGAGATAAGATTATCAGAAGCGGTGTCAATGCATACGAGACCTACGGCATGACAGAGACAGCCTCACATATCGCTTTGTGTAAGATAAAGGAGGGTGAAAGTTGGTTTACTACGCTTGATGGTATTACTGTAGCCCTTGACGACCGTGAATGTCTTGTGATAAGATTTTCTACAGGTGAGACTTTTGTTACCAACGATTTGGCATATATTGACAACAAAGGATGCTTCAAGATTCTCGGAAGATATGACAATATGATAATTACAGGTGGAAAGAAAGTCAGTCCCGAGAAGCTTGAGAAGATTATTTCTCCCATTGTTGAGAGGGAGTGTGTGGTATGTGGGCGTTCTGATGAAAAATGGGGAGAGAGACTTGTGTTGAAGATTGAGGGACCCAAGGGGGATGAAACCGAATTAAGAAACATTCTGAAAGGGATCTTACAGCCATACGAAGTGCCGAAAGAGATTGAATGGGTTGAAAAGCTTGAAAGGACATCCAATGGAAAAATAAAACGCATCAACAGCCTGTAAAAAAGGTATAATATCATTTTCACAAGCATGTGACCAACCTTAGTCTAAAAATAAATTCAAAAAACAAATTTTATTTTTATGTTACAGAAAAATGTTTTAAATTTGTGTTTTGAAACATAAAATATAATATTTTCACTTTTATCCTTTTTATCTTTACTTGATGAAACAAACCAATCTCTTCATAATGAAG
The DNA here is from genome assembly GCA_964586465.1 of uncultured Sangeribacter sp. GTDB lineage: Bacteria > Bacteroidota > Bacteroidia > Bacteroidales > Muribaculaceae > Lepagella. The sequence continues at coordinate 43,099 of CAZPHL010000004.1, read as the reverse complement.
GAGAAAAAGTGAAGCCTAACATTAACCTACCATAACCACTTTTCGGACAGGCATGATTAAGAAAAGTACTCTTGAACATATAATTAGCGAAGACCTCTCAGATCTTTGGAACGCTCTTTCACCTGAAGACAAGCGGATTGTGACCGACAATTTTACCATTCTTCATTATAAGAAAGGTCAGATTATCTATGCGGAGCATGAAGAGCCGGAGAATTTATGGATTCTTCTTAAGGGAAAAGTAAAGATGTATAAGAGTGGAATAGGCGACAGAGTCCAGATTCTACGCTTGTACCGTCCCGTGCAATATTTCGGATACAGAGCCTATTTCGCAAGAGAGAATTACGTATCTTCCTGTGCGGCTTTTGAAGCTTCCGTGTTAGGTTGCATATCAATGAAGCTTGTGGAGGATCTTTTACGACGTAATAATGATCTTGCTATGTTCTTCATACATGAGCTTTCTCGAAATTTAGGCGGCTCCGACACCAAGATTGTAAATCTAACGCAAAAGCATATACGTGGTCGACTTGCTGAGGCCTTACTTCTGTTAGCCGATAATTATGGTCTTGAAGATGATGATGCCACTCTCAAAATCTACATGAGTCGAGAGGATCTTGCCAACCTTTCCAACATGACTACCTCTAATGCCATACGTACACTCACAACTTTCATGTCGGAGAAATTGATTCTTGTAGATGGTCGTCGCATCAAGATACTGAATGAACCTATGCTGCGAAAGATATCGAAATTCGGTTGATTTTAAATAAGAATGATATTATAGATAAGGACCGCATCGGTGATCACCGATGCGGTCCTTATCTATAATATCAAATCTCAATTGAATATTGCATCAATTATTTCTTAGTTGACTTACGTGCAGATTTTTTTTCTGCAGGTTCAGCTTTTGCGGCGGTTTTACGTTTTTTCTTTTTGGGCTCTTCAGCATCAGTTTGTGCTGCCTCCTTAGGTGCTTCTACATCTGCTTTCTCAGCTATTTCCAAAAGCTCTTCTTTAGGTGCGTTAGTTGAATCATCTGCATTAAGGATATTGTTACGCAGATTCTTCACCTCTTTGTTGAGTTCGTTGATTTCCGAAGCCTGATTGCTGATTGTGAGAAGTAGAGAGTTGAGCTCCTCATTGTCGATGCTCTCGGGGAACTGTTCTTGAACTCTTACAAGGAAGTCTGCAAGAACATTCATGTAGTTGGTAAACGCCGAGAAGGGAGAGTCGTATGGACTAAAGGCGGCGTGGCTTGCACCGTCAGCCATATTCTTTGTGCTCATGTAAAAGAAGTGGTCACTACTCTGGAGATAATCCCAATCTTTCTTGAGACGACGGTCTTGACAGAGATTGACACGTTCTGCTACGGCATAAAGTTTGCCGAGAGCTTCATTCTGAAGTTCATTACCTTTCCATGCAGACACATCACGTGCTTCATCTACATCAGAAATCGGGAAAGGCACGGAAAGCATATCCACCGGTTTGAGTTTAGCCACTACATCGCTGGGAGTAGTAAACTGTACACCCTTTTCTTTTCCGAATCTTGGAAGAGCCTTCATGAAATCGAAGATACCTGTATTGGCGGGAAGGAATGTGCCGAATGTGTCCATGCTTAAGTAGAGGTTAACCACCTGCTCCTGTTCCGGAAGAGAAGCCAGCCAGTCAACATACTTGTCGGCTGTGAGAGGATATTCATCCCAGCTTGTATCATTGAAACGGCGAGAGATGTCTTCTGCCAGTTTGTCGTTGGTGAGAAGAAGTTTCACATTCGGAGCAGAGGCTGCTGAATAAATGTAGTCAGGGCTCTTCCAGCCGAGTATGTGCTTTGCACCTTCTGTCAACACAGTCTTGAATCCCATTGAAGCTACTACGGCTGCTATGTCATCGTCATAGATAAGTTCGGTATTTGCGAACACTTTCGGAGTCTGACCAAAGAGATGTTTGATGAGGTCGTCGTGTTCTTTCACTTCGCGGATGAATTCCTCTGTATCCTCGAGGGAAGAGAGAGAATGGCTGTAAGTACCACTCAGGAACTCCACACAACCGGTGTCTGAGAGCTTTTTGAGAAGCTCGATATATTCCGGCACATATTGCTGAAGCTGCTCGATAGCAGTGCCGGAAATAGCAATAGCACATTTGAACTCATGGTTGCTCTCGTTGATCATATGCAGAAGAGTTTCTCCCATGGGTATGTAGCTGTTATGGGCGAGGCGGCTGACGATTTCATCGTTGGCGAAATCATCAAAATAGTAGTGGTCGTTGCCGATGTCGAAGAATCTGTAGCGTTTCAGACGGAACGGCTGATGTATGTTGAAATAGAAACAAACTGATTTCATGACTATTTATATGCTGATAATTAAAAATTCAAAAATACGGAAAAATTTCCTGTCAGGGTTAATTACGTGAGTTGATGACATTCTTGTAGATGTCGATCACTTTCTTTCCGGCTTTCTCCCAGGTGATACCGTGAATCTCTTCGATGCCACGGTCGCGCAGAGTGGTGAAAAGAGCCTTGTTGGTGATAATGGAGTGCATGGCGTCGGCCATAGCGTCCACATCCCAATAGTCAGTCTTTATGACGTTTTCCAGAATCTCGGCGCAACCGCTCTGTTTGGATATAATAGAGGGGACGCCCATCTCCATTGCTTCAAGAGGTGAGATACCGAATGGCTCGGACACTGAGGGCATCACATAGACATCGGAATCACGGAACATCTGATACACCTCCTTACCGCGTAGGAATCCTGTGAAATGGAATCTGTCGGCTATGCCTCGTTTAGCGGCCAGACGTATCATTTTTTCCTCCATATCGCCGCCACCGGCCATCACGAAACGTACGTTTTTATTTTTCTTAAGCACTTTCGCGGCTGCTTCGACGAAATATTCAGGACCTTTCTGCATTGTGATTCGGCCAAGGAAAGTGATGACTTTGTCTTTACCGTCTTTACGTTTGAGATTCAAAAGTTCGTCGCTCAAAGGAATAACGGCATTATGCACTGTTGTCACCTTTGCAGGATCTATTCCATATTTATGAATGACAGTATCGCGGGTAAGATTGGATACAGTGATAATATGGTCGGCATTATTCATACCATCTTTTTCTATAGCGAATACGGTGGGATTCGGCTTACCGCGAGACCTGTCGAACTCAGAAGCATGAACGTGGATAACGAGTGGTTTGCCGGTGACATTCTTTGCATGTATGCCTGCGGGATAAGTAAGCCAGTCATGGGCATGGATAATGTCGCATGGCACTGTGCGTGCTATCACTCCGGCTACTATTGAGTAGTTGTTGATTTCTTCAACCAGGTTGTCAGGATATCGACCGGAAAATTCGATACAACCGAGGTCGTTAAGACGCATGTAGTTGAAATCGGCATAGATGTGGTCGCGCAGGTCAAAATACATCTGCGGATTCATAACTTTGCCTATACGGCTCTCAACGTAATCCCATGAGACATCGCGCCAGGCGATGGGGGTGTTGCTGGCACCGATTATTGTGGCGAAATCCTTCTCCTCATCGCCCCAAGGCTTGGGGATCACAAAAGTGATATCCATATCGCCGTTGGCATGCATGCCTTTGGTCAGACCATAGCTTGCAGTTCCGAGGCCGCCCAGGATGTGGGGAGGGAATTCCCAACCGAACATTAAAGCCTTCATTTCGTTTCTTCGTTCTCTAAGGTTTGTAGTTTGTTATATTCTTTCACATTTTTGAGCGTCCGGAGAATTTCTCCTACGTTCTTGGCGGTAGATACGGCTCCACGTCCGGTAAAGGGAGGATTGCCGTCATACATTTCAGAGAGAGAACCGATGCAGCCTTCAGTCATTTCATCTTCATAACCGATAAGCATACGCTCGATGAAACCGAGTCCGCTTAATCCGAACACTTTAAAATAGGCATCGGCATAGAAACCGAAGAGCCAAGGACGTGCCGGACCCTGGTGTACTGTATATTCACGCTGGATGGGATCGCCGACATAAGTGGGACGGTAGGCATAGCTCTTCGGACTGAGTGAACGGAGACCTTTAGGAGTAAGCAATTCACGTGTCACCAGGTCAAGCACTTTTCTACGCTGTCTGCGGTCGAGCGGAGAATAATCCAGACCGATAGCTATCGCCATATTCGGACGCACTTCCAGATCAGTGTAGGTGCCATTGACATAATCATAGAGATAACCGTAGTCGTTGAGGAATGTTTCAAGGAATGACTGTTTAACCTGATCAGCAAGACCACTGATGTCATCAAGATAATCCTCCATGGTGGGATCACCGTCGTAGAGAGATGTGACGAATTTTAGCGCGTTATACCACAAAGCATTGAACTCAAGGATATAACCGGTGCGCGGAATAATAGGTTTGCCGTTGATTGAAGCCGACATCCAGGTGACAGGTGATTCGGAACCGTTGCTTGACAACAGGCCGTTAGGATTGAAATACAGGTTATTCACCTTACCGTGGCGGATTTCATCGATAATCCAACGTACAGTTTCACCATATTTTTCACGACATTCACGAGTAGTGGTATTTCTACGATACTGCTGGATTGCCCATACAGTCCACAAGGGGATATCCGGAAGATCGATTTCTCCGATTGTCTTGTCTTTTATGCCTTCGGTAAGATAGCGACGGAGGGCCCGGAGGAAAGTTTCCATGATAAGCTCATAGTCCTCCTTGTGGTCGATAGCCAACGTACATCCCGGAAGAGCCATGAGTTCGTCGCGTGCGCGTACATTATACCAGGGATAACCGGCCATGATATACATACCCGACTTATTCTTCAGATAGAACTGCTTGGCTGAATTCTTAAGGCAGTTGTAGAATGAGGTGCGGCAAGTACGGCTCTGAAGTTCCTGCTCGTAAGTCTGTAGAAAATTAGCCGGGTCAGCCTCGGTTGTGGATGCAGAGAAAATTATACTTTCCCCTTTTTTGATGGGAAGCTGGAAATAACCGGGCACCCAGAGGTCTTCTTTGTAAGGGATTCCGCGGTCTTTATCTTTGTAATATTCCACTCCTTTATACCAGTGTCCGTCGTTTACCCATTCAGGTTTTTTGGAGAACTGCATGTAGAGATTGGGATAGCCGTCATAGAGGCATGTGGAAATGCCATTCTCAACAGGCTCTGTAGCTGTGTTGATGGCACCGTTTTCCATACAGAGGTCGTTGGCATTGCGGAATGCAAGGAATGGACGGAACTGTAAAGTGGTGTCGGAATGAGCGTCTACAAGTGTATACTTAATAAGAATACGGTTCTCGTGGGATATGAAAACTTTCTCCTTGGTGAGGATCACACCACCTACACGATAGGTAACAGTGGGGACAGACTCACAGTCGAACTGACGGATATATTTATGTCCGTTGGGACTGAAGATACCCTCGCCATACTGATGAAGACCCAAATTGAAGGGAGCACCGTGCTGGATTACGGTTTCGTCAAGCGACGACAGCAGCACATGTGCCTTGTCGTCCATCTCCGGAATTGGAATCACAAGTAGGCCATGCTGCTTACGTGTGTTGCACCCCACGATGGTGGTGCAGTGATATGCCCCTGATTTGTTGGTGCGGAGCATCTCTTTAGGAAGGCTCTGCTCCAGATTTATCATCAGGTTCTTGTCAAATTTCAGATAACTCATAAGATAATATCCGGGTTTATTTAGAAAAATTATATTTCAAGGTTATGTGGAAGACCTCGCAAGGTCACATCAAGATATATTTCTCCTACAAAGATACGGTATAGATAGTTAATCTGCAAGCATTTTGAAATAAAAAAATGATATTTTTTAAAATATGTTATTTAACACTTTTTTAGGATATTAAAAATGTTGTATATGCTATGACAAATGTTACATAACCTGCCAATTACTGCTTATTGTCGGTGGCCGGTACTTCATCGTCAGCAGGGAGGATGAAGCCTTTGTCGGCTGTTTCAAGTTGTTGCTCCTTCTCCTTATCTTCCGGTAACTGTATGTCGCAAATAAGTTGGCTGCGAAGACAATCGTAGGTCTCTTCAAGCCATTTGTCAATGGTGTCAAGCACGCTTCGGTAGACCATTGAGAAGCGTGGAATGAAATTGGAATCACCTACTGAATCGAGACGTTGTAAAAGCTCTCCTACGCTCAGATTGCCGGTCTCGGTGGCCGGACCCACACCGATCTTATCTTCGGGAAGAACAATGAAATTTACGAGTTTGGCTTTGTAAAGCTTATCGCAGATTCTGCTGACCACCCTGATTGGTATGTCGTAGAGGAAACTGAGTTGCCTGCGTGTTAGCGGTGTCTTGTTGTTTCTGAAGCGCCATACAATAGCTGTTGTCAGAATAATGGTGACTTTTCTCTCATAGTTCTCAGACATTTTTGTCAGGTCGCCTATGAAATTGAAAGCATAGACATTCTGAAGGGAATAGGTGAGCACACATCCGAAAAGGAGGATCAACCAAGAAAGCTGTAACCAGATCAGAAGTAATGGCAGGAAGGCAAAAGAACCATAGATTGCATTATATTTCGATACGTAGATCTGTCCGTTGACAAAAAGCATCTGCAGAATTTGAAATACTATTGCGCATATTGCACCGGCGATTGCAGCATACTTGAAGTTAACCTTCGTATTAGGTATCAAGCAGAATGAGAGGGAGAAGGCAAGCCAAGCCAACACTACCGGGGAGGTTTCCAGCGCGATATTTACAAAGGGTGTAAGGAATGCGAAATGCATATTGTCTTGCACGGTGGCTGACATGAAAATCGAAACACCGGAGGAACATATCATCAACACCGGCACCATTAGGCAGATGGCTATGTAATCTGTAACTTTCTGATACATCGAGCGGTCATGCTTGACATCCCAGATAGTATTGAAGGCTGACTCAATGTAAGACAACAGTGAGATAAGGGTCCAGAGAAGGAAGATGATGCCGATGCCTACAAACATTCCTGAGGAGGCTTCTTTAAGGTAGGAATCCACAAATTTCAGTGCAAATGAAATCATCTGTTTCTGGGCAGGGAAGTTTGAATAGAGTTGTTGCTCCAAAAGATCCTGCAACCCGAAACCTCGTCCTATGGCGAGAAGTAAAGCGAAGGCGGGCACAATCGCCAGGACGGTAGAGTAGGTGAGTGACATGGAACGCGACTGAAGGTCGCGGTCAAGAAAAGAGCGTATCGACAGGTTGGCTACTTTCAAAAGTCTGACTTTACTCGTGTCCTTACTCTCTTTCCAGATACCTGTCCAAAAATAGTTGGCGAAATTGCTTGCTTTATCAAAGAGTCTTGTGAAGAAAGAGGGTTTCTTTTCTTTTTGTGGCTTCTTATTGTTATCGGTTTTGTTATCGGTTGTCTGCATATATTATGAGGTATTATAATTATAAAAATGAGGAATGGATAAATATTGTTCAAAAAAAGAGGTCTTTCCCTGTCAGTCGCGACGGGATAAGACCTCTGAAAGAGCAGATGGGTTATAAGCCGGGTTATGTCCCGTCATGTTGACGGGGTCTGTCATTTATCTAAACCACACAGTTGCCTGCGGGCTTTAGCAGCCTACCCCCCGGCAATGGACGAGCAGCCCTTGACTGCCGGTATATTTGGCCTTGCAACTCATGGGATGTGCGGCCTCCGGTGTCGCCATCGGAGCCGGTGGGCTCTTACCCCACCTTTTCACCCTTACCGTAGCAGTTGACTGTCTACGGCGGTTGTTTTCTGTCACTTATCCCCGGCGTCACCGCCGGCTTCCCGTTAGGAAACATGGTGCTCTACGTTGCCCGGACTTTCCTCCGGACACCTTAAGTGCCCGGCGACAGACCACGCATCTGCTATCGTTATTTATGCTTGTAGCGTCGTTACTGCTGGGCATTACGCTTGTTGCGTGCGAAGCTAATGATGATAGCGGCGGCATCCTCTTCCGACAGAAGAGATGCGTCCATAGATATATGGTAGTTGTCGGCGTGACCCCAACGACGTCCGGTGAAATAATTATAATAATCGTGACGGTTACGGTCATATTTAGTAGCTAAGGCCACTGCATCATCTAAAGATTTACAGTCACCCCGCGACACTATTTTCCCGGCCCTCCATTTCTCGGGCGCATGGAGAAAGACGCTTACGAGCCCCGGATGGTCACGCAAGACATAATCAGCCGTACGTCCCACTATGACACATGGTCCTTTTGCGCAAATCTCCCTGATCACCTTGCTCTGCTGCTCATATAATTTTTCTCCACTTATGGAAGTGGCATGAAAATTATCGGCAATACCATACATGCCCTGTAATAAGGTGTGAAAAGCGGAAGGACGTCTTTCATCGGCAGCTGCAAATATGTCGGGAGAGAAGCCGAGTCGCCGGGCGGCATGAGAAAGAAGTTCCTTGTCATAGTAAGGGACATCCATTTTTTCGGCTATCAGTCGGCCGATTCTTCGTCCGCCGCTACCAAACTGGCGTCCTATTACGATAATAGGGTCTGTGGTGCTTTGTGACGATTCTTTAAGATCCTTTTTCATCTGAAGATCGCGTGTATTTATGGGAGACAGGAACGCAATAATATGCCTTAACAGGCATAAAAGCGCGTCAAAATCTTATGCAAAATTAATAAATCGCACTGATAAAGAAAAATTCAGCAAGTTAATTTACCTAATTGTGGAAAAAAAATTCTACTTTTGCGACACGAAAACTTCAAAACAATGAATCAGATACTGAAACATCTTGAAAACGATCCTGACGGTATGATGACTTACGAGTATATCGCCAACAATTTCGAGACCTGCGATGAGCTTATGCCGGAACTGGTGGATAACCTCATAAGAGTAGATCATACGGGGCAGTTCCTTGCGAGCAGCGCACGTTTCCTGGCCGCTGTTGACCGTGACAAGTTTTCTCCATGGCTTTCGCCTCTCATAGAGGGAGCGATTGGCAAGGACAGGGAGCGACGCTATATCGGCTCTCTCCTTGAGGCTATCTGGGGAAGTGATTATATGGAACATGCGGAAGAGCTACGGGCCGGTGATGATAATTTCCGTAGGATTTATAAACGAATCTATCCGGGCTGCGGCGCATCGTCTTTATCTCACAATATTTAAAATGAAGAAACTTTTCACGGCGGCCTGTGCCTTGCTTATCGGAGGGGCTGCTTTATATTCACAGATGGGAGCCACAGGCTCCGACACGTCAACTCCTATGGAAGAAATAAAACCAATAAATGCCGGAGACGCTGTGGTTGAACTCAAGACCACTCTTGGCGATATCTATGTAGATCTGTATAATGACACCCCATTGCATCGGGAGAATTTTCTCAAACTGGTAGGAGAGGGTTTTTATGATGGAGTGCTTTTTCACCGTGTGATAGATAATTTCATGGTTCAGACCGGTGACCCTTCTTCAAAGGAGGCCGTCGCCGGGCAACCCCTCGGTTCCGGTGATCCCGGTTATACAATCGAGGCAGAAATCGACTATCCGAAACATTATCACAAGTATGGGGCTTTGGCTGCCGCACGCACAGGCGATAATGTAAATCCTGAGAAAAGATCTTCCGGTTCGCAGTTTTATATTGTCACCGGTAATAAATATTCAGAACGTCAGCTGGAATCGATGGAAAATAAAAAGCTGGATCAGGAAATGCAGTCTTATTTCCAGAATCTGGCCTTGCAATATCGTGATTCGATTCAGAAAATGCAAGCTGCCGGCGACCATGATGGCCTTGAGGCTCTGCGCCAACAGTTGATCAAGGAGACTGAGGCTGAGGTGAAATCTACTCCTATCCCTGATCAGATAAAAGCAGACTATGTAGAAAAGGGGGGTACCCCTCATCTCGACGGAGGTTATACGGTTTTCGGTGAGGTGATCAAAGGAATGGATGTGGTTGAAAAAATCCAGAAAGCCGAGACAGATTCATCCGACCGTCCCAAGGAGGATATCCGTATCATATCTGCTAAGGTAATAGAGAAATAAACTTTTCTCTTTCAGTAAAAAAATATGTGATAATTTATCTATTCTTAGATAAATGATAAATAATAACCGGGAAGCCCTTTTGATGGGCCTCTCCCGATAATGATTAATACTAAAAATCTATCAAATGAACGAGCTTGATCAAGTATCGCCGGTAACCGACGATCTTAACCGCGACGAAGTTGTGGTAGCCGCCGCAACCGAGACAACCGATGATGCAGCCGGTGAGGCAATGTCAGTAGAAGAAACAGAGGTAAACACCGACCAAGGAGACGCCGCTGCCAGGAACTACCATACGATGAGTAAGGAGGAGATGTTGGAGACTCTCAAAGAGATTCTCTCATCGGGCAACCTTGAGGCTCATAAGGAGGTCGCCGCCATCAAGCAAGCATATTATTCTCTTGTAAACCGAGAGGCAACTGCTCTTCTCGAAGCCCATATAGAGGCCGGCAACACTCCGGAGACATTCTCTGCCGTTCCGGATCCTTACGAACCTGAGTTGAAGGATCTCTTGGGTGAATTCAAAGAGAAACGTGCGGCTTATCTCGAAGAGAAAGAGGAGGAACGTCGCAAAAATCTTGAAGAGAAGACACGTATCATCGACGAGCTGAAGGCTATAGTGGAGGATATAGATACTATCAATCTCCACTTTCCAAAGTTCCAGGAACTCCAGGCTGCTTTTAAAGCAGTGGGGGAAGTGCCCGCTACCGCCGACAATGATCTCTGGAAGTCATATAATGTCACCGTAGAACAGTTCTATGACCGGCTGAAGATGAATAAAGAACTCAGGGACCTTGACTTCAAGAAAAATCTTGAATTAAAACAAGCCCTTGTTGAGAAAGCCCGCCAGCTTAATGATGTCACGGATGTGGTAGAGGCCTTCAAACGTCTTCAGGATCTTCATGAACAGTGGAGAGAAATCGGTCCTGTAGCAAAGGAACTGCGCGATGAGATATGGAACGACTTCAAAGAGGCATCAACCATAATCAACAAGCGTCATCAGGATTTCTTCCAGAACCGCAAGGCGGAGGAAGCGGAGAATGAGACTGCAAAGATTGTATTGTGTGAAAAAGTTGAAGGTATCGACTATGAGCCTCTGAAAACTTTTGCCGATTGGGATGCAAAGACTAAAGAGATAATCGAGTTGCAGAAGGCTTATAAGGAGATCGGTTTCGCACCACGTAAGACCAACAGCCAGCTCTTCTCCCGATTCAGAAAGGCTTGCGATGCTTTCTTCACAGCCAAAGCCGAGTATTTCAAGAAAACAAAAGATGAGTTCAAGGAGAATCTTGCCAAGAAAGAGGCTCTTTGCGAAAAAGCGGAAGCTTTACTCCCACGTGCTGAGGAACGTAAGGCATTTGAAGAACTCCAGGCTCTTCAGCAGGAGTGGCGCACGATAGGTGTGGTAAGACGTAAACAAGGAGACGAGGTTTGGAAACGTTTCTGCGATGCTATTGATGCTTTCCAGAGCGTAAGAAGAAAATTCCTCGGAGCCCAGCGTTCTACAGAAAACGAAAATCTGAAAGCCAAGCAAGCTATCATTGAAAAGCTCAAGGAAATATCGGAGGAGAGCGACCGTCGTGATGTGATCGGTGATATCCGTCAGCTTCAGGATGAATGGCAGAAAATAGGACATGTGCCATTCAAACATAAGGAGAGTGTCAACACTGCCTACCGTGCTGAGCTCAAGCGTCTCTTCAGTGCTTTTGATTCTCGTGAGACACGCACACGTATGCGCCGTTTCGAAGGAGAGGTCAAGAAAATGGAGGGCGACAAGAATAGTATCGGCCGTGAACGAGATCGTCTGCTCCGGGCCATAGAAGGACGTGAGAATGAGATCAAGACAATTCAGAATAACCTTGGCTTCTTCTCCGTGAAATCATCGGCAGGCAACAGCATGGTGAAGGAATTTGAACGGAAGATTGAAAAAATCCGTGAGGAAATCGCTCAGATTCGTGAGAAGATAGCTTTACTTGACGCACAGGATAAATAAAAGTGAAAGAAAGGGAACTAATACTGATAAACATATCCGGCACAGATCAAGCCGGATTGACCACGGCTCTAACCGAGATTCTGGCGCGTCACGATGCCCAGATTCTGGACATCGGTCAGGCGGATATACATCATACCTTATCTTTAGGTATCTTGTTTAAGACTGACAGTCAACGAAGTGGTGAGATTCTTAAGGAACTCTTGTTTAAGACAAGAGAACTGAAAGTTCAGGTAGATTTCTCGATAGTGCCTGAAGAGGAATACACGAGCTGGGTTGGCCGCCAAGGGAAGAACCGTTATATTATCACAATATTAGGACGTCAGATCACCGCCCGACAGATATGTGAGACCACCCGCATAATAACTGCTCAGGGCCTGAATATCGATGCTATTTCCCGTCTCACCGGGCGTATGCCACTTAATGAGGAGGAGATGCCGGCTGCCAAAGCTTGTATTGAATTCTCTGTCAGGGGCACTCCCAGGGATCTCCTTGAAATGCAGGAGGCATTCATGCAGCTTTCCAAACAATTGAATTTCGATATCTCACTTCAGGAGGATACCATTTACCGTCGTTCTCGCAGGCTGATATGTTTCGATATGGATTCCACTTTGATCCGTACGGAAGTGATTGATGAGCTTGCCGATCGTGCCGGAGTAGGTGAAGAGGTGAGGGCAATCACTGAGAGCGCGATGCGCGGAGAGATTGACTTCGAGGAGAGTTTCAAGCGTAGGGTTGCATTGCTGAAAGGGCTTGACGTAAGTGTCATGAAGGAGATAGCCGAGAGTCTGCCCATCACTGAAGGTGTCGACCGTCTCATGGAAGTGCTCAAGCGTTCGGGATTCAAGACTGCAATTCTGTCAGGTGGCTTCACTTATTTTGGTAACTATCTCAAGCAGAAATATAATTTCGACTATGTCTATGCCAATGAACTTGAAATTGGTCCGGACGGGAAACTTACCGGAAGATATGTAGGTGATATTGTCGACGGTAGACGGAAAAAAGAGCTGCTCAGACTTCTTGCACAGGTGGAGAATATCAATATTGCCCAAACTATAGCTGTAGGAGACGGTGCAAATGATCTGCCTATGCTTTCAGAGGCCGGACTGGGTATAGCTTTCCATGCTAAGCCTAAGGTTAAGGCTGAGGCAAGTCAGAGTATTTCTACCATAGGTATTGACGGAGTGTTATATTTCTTAGGATTCAAGGATTCCTACATCAAGGTCTGAATCGAGGCCACACATAGATATCAGATTATTACGTATTTTCGTAATTACGGAAAGATAAAGGAAATGGATACGTATCCATTTCCTTTATCTTTTTTCATTGTTAACTTATCTCAACAGACGGGGAGCCTGGAAGTAAAGACCGAAATTAATTCCGAAATTCCAATTGTGGGCAGGGGAGGAGAGATAGTTGACATAAAGAGAAAGACTCGCAAAAGGAAAATTGTAAACTGCGGCTACCTCACCGATAAATTGTGGTTTACGGAACCATCCGTCATATACCGTCATGCCTTCGGCTCCTTCTTTCACACCTCTTATCGGGCAATATAGGAAGAAGTCGCCTCTCAGCTGTGCATGGTTTATCGGTGTCCACACCGGCATCGTTCCTATAGCGCCATAGTTGTCGCTGCGAAACGCTACATTGAAATAATTACGGGTAGATGGGGTTGGCGCGAAGGCAGCTGCATGTATCATGGTAGCTGTGTAATTCTGATAAAGATGTTGAATGGTGCCGAGACCATTGACCATGGTTCCCAATTTGAAATTATTGTGCAGATCGAAATAATGGCGCCATAGAAGTTCAGCCGACCCTCTCAGATGGTGGCCCCATTTATTTCCGGAGGTGATGATGCCTGATTGGTGTGAATTGAATTTATTGGCCTCCTGACTAATCAACACGTTAAATTTCCATTCCCTTCCTGTCGAGGGATACATCTGATCATTCAACGTATTCAGCTCGATTCCTGTCTTGAAGGCAGCTATTCTGTAGTGGGCTTTATCTTTTTCAGCATCTGCATAATTATGCTCATTGTAGGGGAAGAAATCGTCACGTTCCCACCCGTATGCTATGTTGGCGAACCCTTTGGCCTCTCGTCCTATTGCAAAACAATAATTCAAGCGGAAGAATCCCTCGAGGTCATTAATAAAAGACGGGGTAGCGCTTTGGTAAAAAAGAAGTTCCGAATCGTAATACTTCTGCCTGCTCACTACAGCTTCAAGCTGCATATATGAGGGTAGAGAAGACCTTAAGCCGAACTTTGCGCTTAACATACCGGCATAGTAGGATTGTCCTATCCAACCGCTGAGATCAACGTCAAGACTGTTGTGGCTCAATGTATGATAACCGAAGGAGAGATACAGCATACTGTTGGTAGAAGAGGTGATCCATCCACCCACTCCTATGTTCCAGGGATTCTTGACAGAGGCATTCAAAAGTAAGGTGTTGTGACCATCTTTGCCGAATTCTGCCTGAGGGAGTAAATCGGAAAGCTTTCCATCGGTCACTACTCGATAATAGGCATTCTGCACATCCTCCATCGTGATGGGGTGGGGTTTACGTTTTTGGTCACCTTCAAAAAGATATTCCATGAATCGAGCTTGACTTGGTGTGGCGCCGGTCACTACGACAGAATCGAAAGTCACAACAGGAGTGGCTTCCGCAAATTTTCGACGGCGTTCGGCAAGTACTTCAGGACTTTCACTTACCGAAATGCGCTTCTTGATAGAATCCACCATACTCAATCCTGTCTTATAACCGATGGAGTAGATTTCATTTGCTGCTCCGAAATCCAGAACTGCAAAATTCAATACAGGCACCTGAATCTTTACTCCCTCATCAGCAGGAAGGGAATAATTGTTGTTCTGGATAATCATATCCTCCAGCTGACTGTAGATATCATTCTTGATAGGTTTGGTGTCGGCTGAAGATACAGAAACACCTATGATGAAATCGGGATGAAAATCCTGTCGCATAACATCGACAGGGAAGTTATCATAGATTCCGCCGTCGTAGACAAGCACTCCATCCATCTCGATAGGTTTGAAAACGAGAGGGAAGCTCATGGAGGCTCTTACAGCGTCGCCTAACGATCCGTTTTTACATACAATCTTATGCTTATGGTATATGTCGCTCGTTACACATCTGAATGGTACGAAAAGATTGTTGAAATTCTCGGAGCATTGTTCTGTGTAAGGTGAATAGAGTTTCAGGAACTCGAGATTCATCGGAATAGGGTTGATAAGGGAGCTGGGGATAATTTGGCTCGCAATATTATTCGTTGAATCGTGAAAGTTGATATTTATAGAAGCCCATTTGGGAGTTGGAGCAGGAGTTGTGAAATAATATTCGAGATTACGGTCGATTGTCCCGGTGCTCCAGTAGCTGAAGCCTTTTGATGTGAAGAGGTCCATCATCTGTTCAGGAGTCCAGCCACAACTGTAGAGGCTGCCCACGATAGCTCCCATGGATGTGCCGGCCACATAGTCCACAGGTATCCCGTTTTCCTCAAGAGCTTTTATGACTCCCACATGTGCGATGCCCTTGGCTCCACCTCCACTGAGCACAAGCCCTATTTTCTCTTGAGCTGAGATAGGAGTGACAAATGATATCAGGCACCAGATAGTGGCCGAGAA
Organism: uncultured Sangeribacter sp.; assembly: GCA_964586465.1. Taxonomy (GTDB): domain Bacteria; phylum Bacteroidota; class Bacteroidia; order Bacteroidales; family Muribaculaceae; genus Lepagella. Next base: position 27,554 of record CAZPHL010000004.1, on the reverse strand, counting down.
GATTGTGGAGAGCCTACGGAACAGAATCTTTTTTCTCATAAAATATTACAATGATATTGGCAATATGGAAATATATGTGGAATCGTCTCTTTAAAGAGAGTCGTTTATCTATATAATGCAAACTGCCTTTAAAAGTTTTAAGAGGGTGAAATGAATTTGGTGACGCCGGGTGTGCTCCATGTAGTTGAGTCGGCAAGAATAAGCAATCCTTCGTAGCCGAGTGACGAGATCAGCTGTTTAGCCACTTCACTTCCTGCTGCCATGCAGGCTGTGGCGGCTGCATCGGCATACATAGCTGTGGGAGCGATTATCGTAGCGCTTAGCACATCTGTTTTTACAGGTCTACCCGTTTTAGGTGAAATGGTATGACCTAAAGTTTTACCGCCCTCGCGATGGTAGTTTCTGTAATTGCCCGAAGTGGCGATGCCCGAATCGGTGACTTTAAGCACAACGTAGGCATCATGAATCACAGAAGAGTCAGACTCTATAGGAGTATCAATCGAAATTTTCCAGAGATCGTGACTCGGACTGACTCCCGCCACGGCAATTTCGCCACCTATTTCGATGAGAAAATCAGTCACTTTATTGCGCTTCAGCATAGCTGCGATTTCATCGCAAGCATAACCCTTTGCCACGGCAGAGAAATTGAAATTAATTCGAATATCATCTTTAATAAGAGTATCTCCGATCATTCTGGTTTTATCTATCCCCACGTAGTCGAGAATTTTATCGATATTAATCGTATCGGCCGTAGGTGTATGACCCGGACCGAATCCCCAGGCTGTGATCAGAGGCGAGAGAGTAGGATCAAACTGTCCGCCGCTCTCTTTGGCCATTTTCAAAGAGGCCGAATAGACGTTTTTGAAATGCCGGTCAACGATTATAGTATCAGCAAGATTAACTCGGCTCACAAGAGATGTAGAGTCAAAGACGTTGAGACTCTTGTCAAGCTCATTGAGAACCGCTATTACTGAATCGGAAAGGGCAGTAGGTCCGTCATAAGTTATGTGAAAAGATGTGCTCCAGATTAGTCCTTGGGCTTTGTTGAACCGGGTTTGACTACATCCGAAGAAGATAATTGGAAGAAGAAAGCATGATAGTGCAAAGAGGATGCGACGGTATAAAAACATAAAAAAGCACAAATAAAAGATAAATAATTTCAGCAAAGTTAGCTAAAATCAATAAAATTGAGTAAATTTGGTGGCTAATAATTCACATCCACTTTAGTGGAGGTTATTTAACTGACCAAAATTATAAGTATATTATTAATCAAAAGTAAAAATTATGAGCGAATCATTTTTGTTTCTTGCCGAGGGTTTTGAGGAGATAGAGGCCCTCACCGCAATAGATGTGATGCGTAGGGCAGGTATGGATTTGAAAACTGTGTCAATCACACGCGCACTTCAGGTTAAAGGTGCCCATGGAGTGACAGTAAATGCTGACTTGCTTTACGATAATACTTTGTTTAGTTCAGCGAAATGGCTTGTTTTACCGGGAGGAATGCCCGGAGCAACCAATCTATATGAATTTGCACCGTTGCAAGGACTATTGCGTCGTCAGGCTGAGTCAGCCACCGGTCGTATAGCAGCTATCTGTGCTGCTCCGGCAGTGGTTTTGGGTCAGCTCGGTCTTTTGAAAGGTCATAAAGCCACCTGTTATCCCGGCTTTGAAGGTTTGCTTCAAGGGGCTGAGATAATGGATGCGCCGGTGGTAGTTGACGGAAAATTCGTATTGGGCAACGGCCCGGCTAATGCTTTGCTTTGGGCGTTGCACATAGTTAAGGAAGAGAAAGGGCTGAGTGCTGCCGAGGCTGTAGCGGGAGGCATGTTACTCTATCCTGCGGTAAAGGAGAAAATCACCAATTACTTTGGATAATGATCTATTATACGCTTCAGCACGACGGCGAAGGTAAGTATACAGAAAAGATGAGCCGTTTCCTTTCATTTGCCATCCGGGTGAATGATTCGGAGACGGCTCGCGAGTATATTAAAGAATATCAGAATGAGTACCATGACGCACGCCATGTATGCTGGGCCTATATGATAGGGCCGGAGAGGAAAGAATGGCAGCTGAATGATAACGGGGAGCCTTCCGGGACGGCCGGTAAGCCCATACTCGGGCAAATAAATAGCTTCGGTCTGACCGACGTAGTGGTGATAGTGGTAAGATATTTCGGGGGGATAAAATTAGGGACACCGGGCTTGATAGCTGCCTATAGGGAGGCGGCCCGTCTTGCGCTTGAAGATGGCGGGCGTCTTGAGATGCATGAAATGACGGAATTAAGCGTCATTTTTCCATACGTGGCAGCCGATGGTGTTATGAAGATTGTAAAGGGTGGAGGTATAGAGGTAGTAGAGAGAAATTTCGATAATACATGCAGTCTGCGACTTCGTTTCCGTAAGGATAGGGCAGAGGAACTACACGATAGATTATCGTCGCTTGACGGTGTTTGTGTCGTTGAGGTTCAGAAAAATGAATAAAAAAACGGGATTTTCGATATAATCTATTTAAAGAATGAAAAAAAATTCCGATATTTGCACCGCCAAATGTAAAGGCGGCCGACGGTGTGTGACCGGAAGCCGTTTTTCATACAGCAAATAAGAGCGAACACCAAATCTTTTTTTACTTAAAAAAATGACAAAAGCTGAGATAGTAAATGAGATTTCTCGTAAGACAGGGCTTGAGAAAGCAGCTGTACTGACTACAATCGAGAGTTTTATGGATGTAGTTAAAGATGCGATGGCAGAAGGTCAGAACGTTTATCTTCGTGGTTTTGGCAGTTTCATAGTCAAGACCAGAAAAGAGAAGACCGCACGGAATATTTCCAAGAACACCGCCATCAAGATTCCGGAGCACAAGATTCCGGCGTTTAAGCCCGCAAAGGTATTTCTTGATGAAGTGAAGTGAATTGCAAGAATAAATGCTTCTGACTTCGGATCGGGTAATATAAAAGACAACTACAAACAAAATCATATTAATTAACCGTAATATTAACCATTATGCCCAGCGGAAAGAAAAGAAAAGGCCACAAGATGGCTACTCACAAACGCAAGAAAAGACTGAGAAAGAATCGTCATAAGAAGAAATAATATCTCATGTCTCGGAACAAACCGTAAAATGGGTGAAGTATACTGTGCTTCACCCATATAAGTTTGTTCTACCTTAATTTCAAGATGAAAAGCGAGTTAGTAGTAGATGTCCAACAGAAGGAGATATCGATAGCGCTGCTTGAAGATACCCGGCTTGTATCGCTTCAGAAAGAGAGTCGCAATATAGCATACGCAGTAGGAGACTTATATCTGGCTAAAGTTAAGAAACTGATGCCGGGACTGAACGCCGCTTTCCTTGATGTTGGCTATGAAAAAGATGCTTTTCTTCATTATCTCGACCTTGGGCCACAGTTCAGTACCTACAGCGCGTTTTTGCAGGAAGCTATGGCCGACAAGAAGAAAATTCCCAATATCTCGAAGTTTAAGCTTGAGCCTGATATACCGAAACAGGGCACAATACAGAATGTGCTTCAGCCGGGTCAGCAATTGCTGGTGCAGATAGCAAAAGAACCCATTTCATCGAAGGGTCCGCGTCTCACCACAGAGATATCTTTTACAGGACGTTTCATGGTGCTAATGCCGTTTGGCGACAAGATTTCGATTTCACAGAAAATCAAGTCTACCGAGGAGAAGATACGCCTCCGTCAACTTATCGGCAGCATTAAGCCTAAAGGCTTCAGTGTTATAGTGCGCACATCAGCAGAAAATAAACGGGTTGCCGAACTTAACAATGAGATGCGCAGCCTTGTGAAATGTTGGGAAGAGTCGATCGCCAAGATGCAGAGGAGCCAGCCTCCAATGCTTATTTATGAGGAAGATTCCAGAGCGGTGAGTGTGATCCGCGACATCTTCAGTCCGAATTTTGAAAATATCTACGTCAACGAGACAGAGACTTTCACCCAGATTCAGAATTATGTGAGTCTGATAGCACCGGAGACTAAAGACATAGTCAAGCTCTATAACAAGGATGTGCCTATCTTCGACCATTTCAATATTACGCGTCAGATAAAGAGCTCATTCGGCAAGACAGTCTCTTTCAAGAGCGGTGCCTATATAATCATAGAACATACGGAAGCTCTGCATGTTATTGACGTCAATTCCGGCAATCGCAGTAAGGCCTCAGCCGATCAGGAAAGCAACGCCCTCGATGTGAATCTGAAGGCAGCCGATGAGATAGCACGCCAGCTCAGGCTACGCGATATGGGTGGTATCATTGTGATCGATTTTATTGATATGAATAAAGCCGAGCATCGTCAGGCTCTCTACGATCACATGAAGGAGATTATGGCCAACGACCGTGCTCGCCACAATATTCTGCCTTTAAGCAAATTCGGATTGATGCAAATCACGCGTCAGAGAGTGCGTCCGGCACTTGACATCACCACAAGTGAGACCTGTCCGAGCTGTTTCGGAAAAGGGGAGATTCAACCGTCACTTCTTTTCACCGATAAATTGGGAGAAAAGATAGATTATCTGGTCAATAACCTCAAAGTAAAGAAATTCACGATGTATGTCCATCCTTTTGTGGAGGCCTATATCAAGAAAGGGATGTTCTCCCTCTATGGTAAATGGCGTCGCTCGTATGGACGATCGTTCAAGGTGATAGCCGACGAAGCTTTGGCCTACCTGCAGTACAGAGTGCTTGATGAGGTGGGTAAAGAGATTGATCTCAAGGAAGAGAGTGATTTCAACAGCAATCAGTCGAAGACACACGCCCGTCAGAAACATGGCGGCAATAATGAGGAAAAGGAATCATAATGTAACAGTATGAATGACTCGGGAGCCTGCCTCCCATATATCGAAATACGAATTCCTGCCGACCGTTTTTAAGTGATTAAACCCACAGCGATATGGTGTGTCGGCAAGAAGTAGTGAAGAAGTAATAGCAGAGGATTACGGCCGCAGAATGGCCTGATCCTCTGCTATTACTTTCAGTCACTCGGGTCAAATCAAAAAGATGTTATCGGATTATTGCAGTTTTTCTTACCCGTGTGTCATCATATCAGGATTTTGCTTATCTTTGCAAATCAGTTAACCGTTTGCAACAATATGGATGCATAAGGCTATCAGTGGCTGATAATTCTTGTTGGTGTATTCTTTTCAACGGAGCTGCGGACGTTGGATGATAGGTGCATAAGTGAATAATTCGTAAAGTGGTACTGAATTAATTTGTAGAGAATATGGGATTGAGAAGTTGGATTACCTCATTGCTTTTAATTGGTGCTTCTGTTGCTAATATTTCGATGACTATGGCTGAGAGATATGTGGGAGGAGATATCTCCTTATTGCCGGAATATGAAGAGGCAGGGGCTATATATTATGATCACGATGGTACCCCTATTGGTGAATTACTTCCGTTCCTTCACAAGGAGGGGATGAACGCCATGCGGGTAAGGTTGTTTGTAAATCCGGAAGATTACGAAGGCCCCGATGCAGATCCTAATGCCTGCCAGACGATAGATTATATTATTCCCTTATGCCAAAGAATAAAGAATAATGGATTTGCACTCATGCTCGATTTCCATTATTCCGATACTTGGGCTGATCCTTCAAAACAATGGACTCCCAAGGCTTGGGCTAATCTTTCGGATGAGGAACTCTATATAAAAATCCATGACTATACTAAAGAGACACTACAGACTCTTAAGGCTGCCGGTGTGACCCCTGATTTTATCCAGACCGGTAACGAAATCAGTTTCGGAATGCTTTGGGGCCCATACGGCACTCCCGAAGATGAATTGAAAAAGACTTTCATTGGCGACGAAGCCAATTGGGAACGCTTAGGTAAATTACTGACTCAAGCGATAGAGGCTTGTCATGAGGTATGTCCGGAGGCAAAGATTGTCTTACATACCGAACGAACAGCAGATGTGGCAGTACAGGATAATTTCTATAGGCAGATGGAGAAGTTGAAAGTAGCCTTTAATATAATCGGACTGAGTTATTACCCCTATTTCCATGGTCCACTCTCCGTACTGAATACAGCTATAACTTCTCTTGAAAACAATTTTTCTAAAGAGATAATGGTAGTGGAAACCGGCTATCCATATAAATGGGAGGTGCCCGGGACGAATCAGAAAGTTGATTATGAATATTCAGATGAAGGTCAAGATCAGTTCACCAAAGATTTAGTGGACTTACTTTTGACTCATGAAAGTGTGACAGGATTGTTTTGGTGGTGGATGGAATATAACGCTTACTCCACCGATCTCTCCGGTTGGTATAATGCTCCGTTATTTGACTCGACGACAGGATATGCTACATCCGCACTCAAGACCTTATGCAGCTTTGCTTCTGATAAAGGAGGTATAGATGATCTTTTAAATACAAGTAAAGAAACCGATTTCTATTACAATCTCAACGGCATCAAAGCTCTCACTCCATCTTCAGGCATTTATATCCATAATGGAAAGAAAATATTGATTCCGTAAAACTTTTATCAATCGTTGATAATAGTTATCAACGATTGATAAAAGAAGATTTACTACCTGATTAATAAGCTCAATCATAGATTAATGAACTTAGTCAGCATTATTTTTTATATGATTTGAGTTTTTTGACAGTTATCTTATCCACTTTTCCGGTTGGCTCTATTCCATGAAATGCCTGGAAAGTTTTAAGAGCCATTTTAATATCTTCTGTGAAAATGTAATGCACACTACTTTTTTCTAAGTCCGAGACACTTTTTGAAGACCTCACACGCATTAAATAAACTACTTCGTCTCCAGTAGGGAGTTTATGCTTGTTTTTCTTTAGAAGTTCTTTTTCGGGCGCAAAACCGGCTAACCTCAATAATACTATTAATTCATCGACATCATACCCTGCCATTTCAGTTTCTGTATTCAGTTCACGAAATCCAAGTGGCATAGTGGTACGGATCGAATCCCAGTGGTTCAATATGCCAAAAAGATTCTCTAACAAGTAATCATCATTTTCAATTCCCGCATCTTGCTTGAAATGTTGAAATGCATTGTCTATAGTGGTAGTATAAATGTAATATTCACCATGCTTTGGTCCATTGTAATCTTTAAGATAACCGGCATCTGTAAGTCCTATCACTAATCTCCAAACATCTCTTCCAGATAGTCTATTCTTAAGTCTTTTAGAGGTAGTCCTATTAGTATTAGACTCCAAGCTTTCATATTCTTCGTCATTTTGACTCTCCCGGTTAGATGAGTCTGATTTCAGATTATCTGCTATTACATAACTGTGGTGAAACAGAATAATCAATATACATATAGCCAAAGTTCTTATTTTCTTTTTAAGATAATACTTCATCTCACTTTCTTCTTTATGAAATTCAGCCAATAATTATCGGGCAATACTGTAATATATTCATTCAACTTAGTTTTCCCGGATTCAGACAATTCTCCATTGTTTTTATAGATGTCGTTAAGCAATTCCTGAATCATTGTCGTTGAGTATTCAGCTAATTTATCATCTGTCCTCTTTAACAATGATTCATAAGTCTGTTTTGCCTTTCCTCTGAGTATCATATTATCGGGAAGGGAAAGTGTCAATGATTTAGCCCCGACAAACTTTTTAGATTGCAAAAGTTGTAGCATCTCCTTTTCCCAATTATCGATTATCTTATTAGTTGCCAACACCGCTTTGTCATGTGCTAGTTCCTTATATCTTGAAGGGAAATAGGAAGCATTATAATCATCGGCAGCTTTTTGATATAGGTCTAAGGCAGCCACATAGTTACCTTGGGAATACTTTGTGTTTGCAGAAGCTATTGTAGCCTCGAAGGTCTTTCTTTCGTCGGCCGAAGAAAAATATAATAAAAAGACCCAAGTGATGATTAAAACTATTACACCCGGAATGATGAGTTTATAAAATTCCTTTCTCTTCTTCAGAGTCGCTCTTTTTTTACGTTGATAGGTTAACTTTTTATTCTCGTCATCATACCAAGCCTCCGGATCTATGCTGAACAAATTGTCAGTTCCTAAATTTTCAACAGTGGCTTCTTGATTATTGATTTTTTGATTATTGGTTGCTTGTTGATTAGATTCTTCAGGTTCTTCATTCAAACCTACTCCGGAAATCAATTGATTTGTGATCCTATTTACCAATTCATTCTTATAGCCGTATTTACTTGCAAAATCGACTGAGGCTTTTCTAACCGTATTCTGCCAATAATCATCTTTTTTATTAGAAAGCTTGTAAAGCAATTCTCCGAAGCCACTATCCAGCAACTCTCTCATTATTTTCTTAGATGAGGGAGGTTCGTCATTAAACCCACCGACATCGTCAAGGAAATTAACCAAGCGACGGGTGGTAATCACCTCTATACCAAATTGGCGAACAATATCTTTTATGGCTTCAGTCAATTCCATCGTTTAATATATTATAGTTGAGATATAGTTCCCTGAAGATACCGGATAAAGTGCATGATTTAGTCGATAGAAGTTGGTAGAACTACCTTTGTCACTTCATCACAAATTGATTCGAAAGACATAATGGAGATAATGATAATGGTAAGAATCTATTCATTTTTATAGTTATTCAGGAATTGCAGAAGTTCCGGCGACAAGTAAGAGGGTACGCCATCTTTAGTTATGTTCCCATCTTTATCAATCATTAGGTAAGTGGGAAAGCCATTAAATTTTAGATGTCCCATGAGCCGATCTGTCATTTCCACATCGTCTATAAATATCTGTATGGCTTTTGATATGGTTGGCGCCACTTTAATCCAGTCTTCTTCAGGTGATCTAAGCCAAATTACAGCAAATCTGATGTCCGTATCCTTGAAATATTTTCTTAGAGACTCACTCTCTTTCAGGCCTGCACGGCATGGTCCGCACCAGGTTGCGCTGATATCGAGGTATATGGGATGTCCTTGATATTCATTTATAAGCCATCTGACAGGATTCTCATCCGATATTTCTCTAAGCTTTCCCTCTACATACACCTTTGCATTACCTGTACTTATATTGTCTATTGAAATTTTTTCGGTGTCTTCATTTTGTGAATAAAGTCGGTCATAATAGGCCTCATTATAAAAAATAGATCTGTCGGGCACAGGAGCATCCTCATCACAGGCATACATTATGTCGCGGACAATGCCTTTAGGGGCACTATCCCTAACATCGGGGAAATGATTCATTATTGCTGAAATATGATAGGGGAAAATCATAACTTTTGTATTCTCTTCATTGAAAATATCAAAAATGGGATCAAGGAAAAAGGCCCTTTTCTCCTCAATATTCTTTCCTTGATAACCTAATGCCAGATTGGCCAAAATATAAAGATTATCTGCGTAAAGCATAGACACTACTTTATCAGATAAGTCATGCTCCTGAGCATATTTATCGATACTGTCATTCCCCTGCTTGACATATTTCTTAAAGACCGGTAAATATCTTTCAAGTGCAACCGTATCAGATGGTAACTCTACGGAGTAGAGCAAATGGCTAATATATTGATATGCAGGATCATATTGCTGATTTATTTCAGCTTTATCACCGTTGAAATTTACAGAAAGAGGAGATGAGGAAGCATCAATATCCATATAAATGGTATCACCCGGGGCCGCAAAAGCATTGATATAGTTTCGTTCATTATAACATACGGTAAATGTATGAGGATATGATAAGGGTATCTTCATACTGAAAGAATTATTGCTGTCAAGTTCACATAATTCTCTCACATTCTTGTCTGATATGTCACATTCTATAATAGTGACGGTACGCGGCCGATCAGCTGTCATGTTCCGGAAGCAGCCGGATATAGTTATTGAGTCTGATAGCGATTTGTCAGTGGAGGAATTCACGAAATCTCCGTCAGCTCCTTTTGTTACGGGAGTTAATCCCCATACCATTATAAACGGGAATAACAGTTTTAAGATTTTTGTCATAGCAATCAGTAGAGGTTTGTTGTTCACAAATTTATATAAAAATCTTAGGATAACTATATAAAAATGACAAAAAAACACTGAAATGCTAAAGCATAAAACCTTTACTTCAGAATACCGGATGACGCTCCGGATTGTTTTGAAATATCATCGCCGGCTTTGATTTTCTTGCCAAATCCGAAAGTATAGGTGGCCGACAACTTTACACAGGCATGACGTGAGGCATCATCTGTCCATCTATTCACGGAGTAATTTGGGCTGATCAAACTATCGTAGGAGGCACGCCAGTTCCAACGCTGTAGATTTTGTGCTGAAACTCTGATATTCCAATTCTCATTGCTCCAACCTGCCTGAATTGTGAAGACATCCTTGTTTCGGCTCCATATCCCTGACATAGAATCATAGTTGTCTGTGGCATTCGCGGATTGGTAAGATAAAGCAAAATTAAAACTACCAATATAATATAGAGCCTGAATATAATAACTTATATTAGAGTGATTGGTATTATAGGGTTTGCCATTATGCACGTATAGCTGCGCTAACTGACCTGACAGGTATAGTTTTTTGTCTAATAAGTTTGTTGAGACATTAATGCCATAATTGTAATGGCGGAAACTGCCGATTGGCTGTTGAATAGTACGCAAGATTCCATCAGGAGTAGCCTCATAAACAAAAGCAGCACGATTTCCCACAAGCCATGATCCGGCAAACAGGTTCATATTGAATTTATTCGTGGGGATGAAAGTGTAATCTATCCATATATCGTAACTGCGATGTGACTTTAATCGGGGATTGCCTGTATGCCATAGAAATGGTGACACATGTATGATATTCGCACTTTTATAGTTTGAGGAAGGGGGCCACACCGAATAATGGAAAACGGCTCCAAGAGAATTCTTTTTGTTTGGGACAAACCTCACAGACGCATCAACATAGGGATAGTCGGAATCGGAAAAATTATCATTGACGCAGGTTGAAAGTAAGTTCCAGCCTATGCCTAAGGATGCAGAAAATTTTGCATGTGAAAAATTATATGTCGCACCAATCTGGCCGAATTTCGTTGTAGAATGATCCAATGCATTTACCGACCCGGTATAGGTTGTCTTATTATGCTCATAAATACCTCTGATATGGGCCATAAAGGAATGTTTGTCGGAAAAAGTATGATTATAGCTCAACATAGCACTTCCCTCATGTGTATTGTCAACAGCAGCATTATTTATAGAAGAATTCCGAGATTCATTATAGCGTGAACTTTGATCTGTTTGTGAATAGGAATAGTCCAGCGATACAGATAAAGAATTGCTTTTGGGCAGGTTGAAGAAGTAATAACCCGTGTAGGTTAAATATTTTGCTTTTCGGGTTGATTCTGAAATGTACTCGTCTCCTGCCATGAAGTTATCTGTATATATCCCTTCTCCTTCTTCATCATTAGAATATATAACTTTGCCGGCATTGTCATTGTGAGGCATACGTTCAAGTCCTAATGCGATAAGATTATTGGCAGTAATATTATCTCCGGAATAAAGAGCCCTGAAACTTGCCTCATAATTTTGTTTACGATATTTGGACTCATCTGTAGTTGACTCTCTTTGAAAACTCTTTATTCCTCCGTTTTCTTGTGGCAGATGAAAAGTTTCTGTCTGATCAACGCCAAAATGATCGTTAGCCATATAATATCCGTAGCCCATTAAGTCGTAAGTCATTTTGTTCTTTACGAATCTGGCATTAGCTTGAGCAGAACCTGAATTGACAATAAAATTCTCTACACCGAATACTTTTACATAACCTCCGTATTCATACTTGATCATTCTGAAATTAATGACATTTTTTTTGCTCAGAAATCTCGGATCAGAAGGGAACTCCAGATACTCCACAGTTTTTACATCTGTAACTTTCATCATTCTTAGATCAGATTCGGTAGCAGGTACATAATCTATAAATATTGCTACAGGCTCTCCGGCGGCAGTTGTTACTGCTGATGACCCTAAACGTGTATTTAGTTGTGGGATAGCCATTCTAACCAGCAGATCGGTGGCTGTCTGTGAGGCGTTTTTCTGACGTTGTGTAGGTCGATAGATACTTCTGTCAGATAGTAAGGTAGCGTTGTCTCCTTCGACTGTCACAGCTTTTAGCTTTATGGGTAGCTCCGGCATAATGATAGTACCGACATTGAATGAGTCGAATCTCTTATACGTTGTCTTAAATCCTAAACATGAGAATTTTGCAAGGATGTCTTGCTTATCACAAGGTATTGAGAAGCGTCCATTATCATCAGTTATTCCGTATGTGATAACTGTAGAATCTTTCGGAGCAAGCAGCATAACGGTAGCAGCCACCACAGGTTCATTGTCTCTTCCAACCGCTTTCCCGGTATATACGAATTTGCCGTGCTGGAGAGCCTCGAGATAATACGTATTTCCGGATTTGACCACAGTTATCGGATTCAAACCGATTATTTGACGGAGAGCGTCATAAGGATTATCAGCATTGACTGTAACGCTTGTCTTATAGTTTTCAAGTTCATTGTAAATGAAATTGATGTCAAGATCGGGGTGGTCGTCTATCATTCGCTGCACAGCTTTTGGCAATGATGTAGACGCGAAACGGTAAGAAAAAGTTCCGGCCTCACCCATGAAGACAGTCAACATGAGCACAAGTAATAATGTGAGCCGCTCCATAAGATCAATCAATTGTTATGGCTTTATCCTTAAGCTTAAGGCTTATCTGCTCAAAATTATTGAGACTTTCCACTATATCTTCAATCGGGAGAGCTTGATTCCACCGGAAATAAAGTCTTAGGGATTTTGCGGTATTATTATTAAAGATAATATCGTAGCCGTAATAGGTCGAAACCCGGTCCATTATGGTTTCAAACGTTTCATCATCAAAGACTATTATTTCCGGAGTAGTGTCTCTCACGTCATCAATCGTTTTGATTGTATCTTGCTGAGACACGGGTACGGCATCACCTATAGATATTTCAACTTCAGGTGTGGTTGTTGAATGCTTATGATTGCTATTGATACCCACTCCTACAATGGCAGCAACAGCGGTGACTGAAATTATCCCTATGGCTATACATGCAGCGGCATTTCGGGAAAAGAAACGTGTCAGCCAATAGCGTTGAGTTTTTGTGGCTTGAAGATGATCGTTTTCAAAAGTTTTCCATTCCTCATCTATATCGGGAATATCAATAGTCTGTAGGCTTGATTTCATTTTATCAAGCATATCAAAAGTTTCCATCACCTCGGGGTCTCGGAGCATTTCCTCAAGCTCCGCAGGCGAATGTAGCTCCGGATGCTCCATGGCATCAAAAAGTCGGTCGATTTTATCCATTTTGAGATAGTTTTTCGCGTAAGACATCTATTGCATGACGTAAATGCTTATATACGGCAGCTTTGCTGATACCAAGTGATTCAGCGATTTCCTGATAGCTCTGTCCGTCAAAGAACCTAAGATTAACTACGCGACGACAAGCTTCTGTAAGATCATTTGACACTGTTGACTGAATCAACGCTATAGTTGCATCATCCGGCCAATCCTCATCAGCTATCTCTTGCTCATCAAGAGAATATGCTTCTTTAATACGGTCTTGAACTGAAAGACTGCGTATATGTTTCAGGCAGCGGTTTCGTACTGCTGTCAACAGATAGCCAACCGTTACCTCTGAGCGTCCTGAAACAAGGAGTGCCTCAAAGACATCGTGCACAATATCTCTCGACACATTGTCATCACGCAATATCAGCATTGCGAGGCGATACATCGCTGCGTAATGTGCGCGGAAAAGCTGTTCTATGTCATCATTTGTTGTCATACATTTATATGACCCTTCACTCCCAAAAAAACTAACCTCTCAAATGAATATTTTTTAAACTTTATATTTAAATTGTTTCTTGTAAGCTTATTATATCTGAAATTAATACTATGTCATCCTGACAGATCTCCTATCCCTCTATATTTTTTCAGATAGACATATAAGGCGGGGACCTTATAGCGATGCAAGCAGATCTGCTACCACAAATGTGGATCCGCCAACGAATACTATATCATCAGGAGCAGATTCTCTCAAAGCTTCCCGGTAGGCAGTCGTGACATCATGGTAAACCCGGCCGTCAAGTCCGGAGTCGTTGAATCGATCTTTCAATTTAAGTGCAGGAAGGGCACGTGGGATATTGGCATTAGTAAGGTAATATTCCGCATCTTTTGGAAGAATGCTCAATATCTTATCGATGGCTTTGTCTGCCACAAATCCGATAACAATCCTCAGTCGTCCCTCAGGTCTGCTTTCCATCAGTCTTGAAAGCTGCTGCATATTGTATGTAACCCCTGCAATGTTGTGACCTGTGTCGGCAATGACAAGTGGATGATCCGACAAGATACTCCATCGACCTTGTAGCCCTGTAAGTGAGTCAACTTCTTCAATGCCATTTATGACGCTCTCATCCGTTATCTCTATCCCGATTTTCCTCAGACCGTCTACAACATTAAGAACAGTATTCAGATTCTTTTTCTGATAGTCGCCTGAAAGGGGAGAGGTCCATTGTCCTTCTTCCGAAACTCCATCCCAGCCGTGAGGCACAGAAGATGTTTCGGATAGAAAATGTTCCGTAAGAGAAATGATTCTCAGGTGATCTTCTGCAAAGGTAATGGGGGCGCCTACTTCTGTTGCACGGTTGGCGAATACCTCGCGCACTTCTCCCCGGGCCTCCCCAATAATAACCGGAATTGCAGCCTTGATTATACCGGCTTTCTCTTTCGCAATCATAGGCAAAGTAGTGCCGAGAAATTGGGAATGATCGTTGGAAATGTTGGTTATTACGCAAAGTTCCGGAGTAATGATGTTGGTTGAGTCAAGACGTCCCCCCATACCAACCTCTATGACAGCATAGTCAACTTTTTCTTTTGCAAACCAGTCGAACGCCATCATCATGGTGAGTTCAAAGAAAGATGGATGACCGTCATAACCGGACTTCTGCCAGTTATCAACAAATTCAATCACATTCTCCTCAGGTATCATCTCTCCGTTAATACGCATACGTTCTCTGAAATCAACCAGATGTGGAGAAGTATAGAGACCCACCTTATAGCCCTGACTCTGTAGAATAGCCGCCAACATGTGAGATGTGCTTCCTTTGCCGTTAGTGCCACCTACATGAATGGATTTGAATCGATGGTGAGGATGATTGAAAAATTTGTCGATTGCCAGACTTGTGTCAAGTCCGGGTTTATAAGCGGCAGCCCCAATCCGAGAAAACATGGGCAATTGGCTGTATAAGTAATCCAAAGCGTCTTGATAATTCATTTTTACCGACAGTAATTTATAATCCATATATGCACAATCCGGCAATTCCGGCAGCGACAATTATCAGGATGGGATGAAGTTTGATGGTTTTCTTGCCTAACTTAATGGGGAAATAGGCCAGACAGAAGGATATTGCGCAGATAGCGATATTCACCCAAAGCTGCCAGGAGAGACCATTGGGATTGAAGTTGGCCGCATTCATAAGCATTATGGCAGCCGAAGCGATAAGACCGACCACCACAGGGCGCAGACCCGAGAAGATAGCTTTGATAGCACCGCTTTCGCTATGACGCCGTATGAAATGAGAACTGTAGAGCACAAGCAGGAAGCTCGGCACCACCACAGCCAGAGTGGCAAGACAAGATCCCAACAATCCCCATGTTATTCCTTGTAAAGCCGGATCAACGCTACCGGGAGCCACGAAGCCTATATAAGTAGCGGAATTTATACCTATAGGCCCGGGGGTCATCTGTGAGATAGCAACTATGTCGGTGAACATGGTTTCTGAAATCCATCCGGGACTCACCACAGCCTTCTCCACTAATGAAAGCATGGCATAGCCTCCTCCGAAACCAAAAATACCGATTTTTAAATAAGCCCAGATTAGTTTAAGATATATACTCATGGCTAATTCAATCTTTTAGAAATGTATTTAAATAAGACTGTTCGTAACTCTGTCAGTCATTACTTTTCTGTTTGTTTTTGCTCCTTTGTGGTAGCCACCAGAGTAAAAAGCCACCAATGCCACCTAAAGCTATGTAAAGAATCGGACTCGAAACAGTACCCATATCAAGAGAAATCATAAGAGCCACAACAAAGGGAATCCATACAGTTTTCCATTTAAGATTGGCTGCTTTAGCAGATGTTATCACAGGAGCAATGATAAGAGCCACCACACAAGGGCGTATACCCATGAAGATCGAAGAGATTATCTTATTGTTCTTGATCATGTCCGGAGTAAGGAAGATGGCTATCAGAAGTATGATAAGGAAAGAGGGAAGGATTGTGCCTAACGATGCTACAATACTCCCTTTACTTCCGCGTATCTTATCACCTACTGCCGTAGCTATGTTCACGGCAAGAATGCCCGGCAAAGATTGGGCTATAGCGAGAAGATCAAGGAAGTCATCTCGTTCAATCCAGTGATGTTTATCAACAATTTCGCGTTCTATTATGGAGATCATGGCCCAACCTCCTCCGAAAGTGAAGGCCCCGATCTTGAAAAAAGTGGAGAACAGACTCCAATAAGAGCTGTTGCGAACGGCATCAGGAAGGGCGGAATTATGTGCCATAGAGTATTATATTTTAAGGGCGGACATTTCCGGATGTCCGCCCCTTTTTAGATTAATATTTGTGAGTCGTAGTTTTCAGTTCTTCCGGTGTAAGCTTTTTCTTATCCATCGAATACCATACGTAAGCTATATAAGCCACTACAAACGGTATGATGATTGACACATAGCTCATTGCCTTTAAAGTGAATTCTGATGAGGAAGCGTTACGTATCGTCAAGGATGACTCGGGATCCAAAAGTGAAGGATAGAAGGGTGTGTCGCCATATCCCGCAACCCAGAATAGAGAAAGCACTGCCAGAATAGTCCCAATCCCCGTAAACCATATTCCTTTAGTGAAATGAGCCGAGAAACATGATTTTATGAGACCGAACAATACCAATACCACACCAATGAGCAGCGTGACTCCGGCCCACCATAAATCTACAAAGTTAAAGAAGTATTTATAGGGCGTTTCCTCAACGGTTACTGAGTAATTCGGATTGAGAGTTACTGTATAACCTGTGGTAGTGCAAATCATGGCGAGGAACCAGAGGAAGAATATGACGAAGATGCCGCCGTTGATAAGTGCTTTGTTCTTTAAAGTAGCGAAAAAGTCAGGATCAGCGGTGATATTGTTCATCATGTAGAGACAGGCCTGCATACGGGCAAGGAAAAGCACTGCCACACCGAGAATCAGGTTTTTCCAATTGAAGATAGCTTCGAAACCATGAGAAGGAGCCCATCGGGAAATCACAGGACTTCCGGAATCAAGAAGATTCCCGCGGGTCACTGTAAACTCTGCACCGAAAAAGAACATTGATACAGCTACACCGAGGAGAATACAGCCTACACAACCGTTGATAAAAAGAAAAACATCATAGGTGCGGGTGCCGTAAATATTACCGGCTTTTCTACGGAACTCATAACTTACGGCCTGCACTATAAAGCTGAAGAGAATAAGTATCCATAGCCAGTAAGCACCGCCGAAGCTTGTAGAATAGAAAAGGGGGAATGAGGCGAAGAATGCACCACCGAAAGTCACAAGAGTAGTGAAGGTGAGTTCCCATTTTCTCCCCATAGAGTTGACAATTAAATTACGACGCTCTTTGGTGGTGGTGCCGAAGAGCATCGACTGCCCACCCTGTACAAAAAGCAGGAAAACGAGAAGGGCTCCCAAGACGGAGATGAGCAGCCACCAGTAATTTTGAAGATATTCGAGTGTCATGACTTTGATTATTGGGCATTATTATTAGTGGTTGTCTATCTCAAGATTGCCTTGCGAACGTTTGCTGATCTGACGGAGCATGATGTTTACTTCCGCCACGAGGAGCACTGTGAAAATAAGCGCGAAAAGCCAGAAGGTAAGGATAACCGAGCCGGAAGAAATTTCAGAGATCGCGGCTTTGGTGGGGAGCAGATCCTGCACTGTCCAGGGCTGACGGCCTACTTCTGCCACAATCCAGCCTGCCTCAGAACAAATCCACATGAAAGGCACTGAAATAATGGCTACCCATTGCAGCCAATTGATACGGTAAAGCCAATCTTTTTTGTATACAGCAAAGAGCATGACTATAAAGAACAGCAGGAAGTAGCTGCCAAGAATCACCATCACGCGGAAAGAATAGAAGGTCATACCCACCGGTGGTATGGCTTCATCTACAGAGTCGAAATAGCCGTAGCCAAAGAAACGGTAATTCTCGCGTAGTTTCTGCTCAGCCTCATTCATAGCTGCCTGATCATGATTGGCGCGGGCGATGTCATAAGCTCTCAGAGCTTCATGTGAGAGTTTGCCCAGACGTATGCGCTCGGCATAGCTGACAGTGTTGATGGTGTCGCCATCTTTGGTCATATCTATACCATTTACGATATCGGAGATGCCGGGTACAAAAGCGCTCGGATCATGTTTTGCAAGGATTGACAGGCCGTAAGGCAGAGCTATATCAAAAAGATATTCATCCTCATCGTTGTTCCAGCTCTTGTCGGGATTTACAATACCCATAGCCACGATGCTCTGGCTATAGCCTCCGTGATAGAGCCCTTCCATTGCAGCAAGTTTCATAGGTTGGTGTTTTGTCACCTCCACAGCTGAACCGTCACCCGACCACATTGTGAGCAGAAGACCGATTAGACCAATCCAGCCGCCAACTTTAATAGAACGTATCGCGAACGGGGTATTACGTTTTTTATAGAGAAACCAAGCGCTGACGCCTATTACAAACACACCTGCGAGAGCCCAACCGGAGAATACGGCATGTATGTACTTGTTGATGGCTATACCGGAGAAGAGAGCCCAGAAATTATCCATCACATTACGCATCTGTGCAGGATCAAATTCCATACCTACAGGATATTGCATCCAGGCATTCGCCACAAGAATCCAAAGTGCGGAGATAGAGGCTCCGAGCCATGTGAGCCATGTGGAGGCAAGGTGGAATTTAGGACTTACCTTTCCCCAACCGAAGAACATCACGGCTACGAAAGTAGATTCCATGAAAAATGCAAGGAGACCTTCGATAGCAAGCGGTGCACCGAAGATATCGCCAACAAACCAGGAATAATTGCTCCAGTTGGTACCGAATTCGAATTCGAGGATAATACCGGTGGCCACACCTATGGCGAAGTTGATGCCGAAGAGGGTCATCCAGAATTTAGTGGCGGCGAGCCATTTTTCAGATTTTGTTTTCACATAGAGGCTTTCCATTACAGCCACTATCAGCGACAGTCCGAGGGTAAGAGGCACAAACAGCCAGTGATAGATGGCTGTAAGAGCGAATTGCCAACGCGACCAGTCGACTACGGTCATTAGATCATCCATTTGGTCTATGCTTTTGAGTTTATGGTTTAGGTTTATTTGTTGTCAGGGGGAAGATTTCTGAGGAGATTGGTGCGCACTGCGTCAGCTCTGTCGGCATCATTGTCATAATCACGCGAAAGGATGTTGGGAAAAAACAGAAGTTTCATCACAACAAAGAAAATAAAAATCTTTAGAAGGATAATGACCCATAATGTGCGGCCCACCGTCATGGAGCGGAAACCGTCATAATAAAATAGCCATATTTTACGCGCTGTCACCATAATTATAGAGCATTTGAGCTTAATCGGCTATAATGATTGATGCCGAGGTAAATCTAAAATGAATTTTTAGGAAATATACGCAAAGTTAACTAATGAGATTTTAAAAACATCAAAAAAATAGAAAAAAGTTTTAAAAAAATAAATTGAACTGATTACTTTGGGGTAGCATAAAGATTAGTTAGAATAAAAAAAACTATAAATTGATTGATTTCGTAAAAAATTATTATCTTTGCGATGTATTTCCGGATATATTTGTTTTCCGGGCAAGGGAAAGAAATGAACGCGAGGCAAAAACGGGCCCGACAGCATTTCCCCTCTAAATAAAGGAATCATATCAAAGTCTAAAAAAGAGAATCCGATAATATGGCATTATGGTTTGAATGCAAGGTGCGTTATGACAAGATGATGGAAAATGGCACTGTAAAGAAAGTCAATGAACCTTATCTTGTGGATGCCCTGACTTTTACAGAAGCGGAAGCACGTATAATAGAGGAGATGACCCCTTTTATCAGCGGCGAGTTTTCAATCTCGGCAGTAAAGAAGACAAAAGTGTCGGAAATATTCTTCGACGACAGTGCAGATAAATATTACATGGTGAAGGTTAATTTCATCACACTTGATGAGAAAAGCGGAGTGGAGAAGAAATCAGCTTCATTCATCCTCACTCAGGCCTCAGACCTCGAAGGTGCTCTCGAACGTTTCAAAGAGGGTATGAAAGGCACCATGGCCGATTATGATATAGCCTCTATTACCGAAACACCGCTCATGGATGTCTATCCACTTGATTTGTCGGCAGAAAAGCAGAACAGCTGATGGGTGTAAGTGAAAATCTCAAAATTATCAGGGAAGAAATTCCGGCAGGCGTAGAACTTGTGGCTGTCTCCAAGTTTCATCCGGTGGAATCACTTCTTGAGGCTTACAAGGCCGGGCAACGTTGCTTTGGAGAGAGCAGGGTGCAGGAGTTGTTGACGAAAGAGAAAGAGCTGCCTCACGATATTAAATGGCATTTTATAGGTCACTTGCAGACCAATAAAGTGAAACAGCTTATAGGAAAGACTTCTTTGATAGAAAGCGTTGACTCCGAACGCCTGTTGCGCCTTATAGATTCCGAGTCGGCAAAATCCGGGATAATGACAAGAGTGCTGATGCAAGTGCATGTGGCACGTGAGGAGACGAAATTCGGTTTTTATCCTGAAGAACTTTACGAGTTTTTCCGGTCGCGTGGCTTTGAGAGCCTTACTAATACCCACATCTGTGGGATTATGGGTATGGCCTCCAATACAGATGATGTAGAGAGGGTGAAAGCCGATTTCAGAAATATAGCTACTATCTATCGTAATATTGCCGAAGACAAAGATCTGGGTCTCCGGGGCTTTGACTGCCTTTCGATGGGTATGAGCGGAGATTGGCCTATAGCTGTGGAAGAGGGGGCCAATATCATCAGGATAGGTACTGCCATATTTGGAGAACGTGAATACTGAAAAAACATCAATTAAATACTAATAACTAACCACTATGAGTTCAAAATCTAACACCGGGACAAATAATGGCAATCAGGTTGCCATCATCGCGATGTTCTTTATGTTCGCGATGATTTCATTTGTCACTAATCTCGCTGCTCCTATCGGTACGATATGGGGGCATCACTTTGCAGGAAACAGTTTCCTCGGAATGCTTGGTAACATGATGAACTTCCTGGCTTACCTTTTCATGGGTATTCCTGCAGGAAATCTTCTTGTTAAAATAGGATATAAGAAGACCGCTCTCTGGGCTATGGGCGTAGGTATAGTAGGTCTTTTCGTACAGTGGCTTTCAGGGCTCGGCGATTCCGGTATTTTCATGTTTATCGTCTATCTGCTTGGTGCCTTTATTTGCGGTTTCTGTGTATGTATGCTTAACACCGTTGTAAACCCGATGCTTAATCTTCTCGGCGGTGGTGGCAACAAAGGTAACCAGCTTATCCAGACAGGTGGTGCGCTCAATTCATTATCAGGCACTCTTACTCCTTTCTTCGTAGGCGCACTTATCGGTCAGCTCACTTCCACCACGTCTATGGGTAGTGTGGCTCCGCTTCTGTGGATTGCCATGGGTGTGTTTGCTCTTGCTTTCGTAATCATTTCATTTGTAGCTATTCCCGAGCCGAATCTCGCTAAAAAAGGTCAGGCTAAGATTAAATATGAGCATAGCCCTTGGAGCTTCCGTCATACAGTGCTTGGTGTGGTGGGTATCTTCATTTATGTAGGTATTGAGATCGGTATTCCGGGCACACTCAACTTTTATCTTTCAGACCAGACTGCCAACGGTGCAGGTATAATCGGTGACGCTTCTACTATTGCAGGTGCTATTGTAGCGGTTTACTGGTTCCTGATGCTTGTAGGTCGTACACTCAGTTCAGCAATCTCCGGTAAGGTATCGAGCCGTACACAGCTTATCGCCGTATCCGGCATGGCTATCCTTCTCGTTATCGCAGCGATCTTCACTTCGAAAGATTCTCTTATCGGTGTTCCGGGCTTTATCTATACAGGTGCAAGCGGTGAATTGGCAAGCGTTCCTTTGAGTGCTTTATTCCTTGTGCTCTGCGGTCTCTGCACATCTGTTATGTGGGGTGGTATTTTCAATCTCGCTGTAGAGGGTCTTGGGAAATACACAGCTCAGGCATCCGGTATCTTTATGATGATGGTAGTTGGCGGTGGTGTGATTCCATTGGTTCAGCAGCTTTTTGCAGGATCTGTTGGTTACATGCCCAGCTACTGGCTCATGGTAGCTTGTCTCGGCTATCTATTCATTTACGGTATCTGGGGTTGCATCAATGTCAATAAAGATATTCCTGTAAGTCTTGAGGAGGAACTCAAAGAAGAACTCGTATAAAAATTACTTGCTGCTTTTTACAACAGCTTAAGAATTTCACAGAATCCCGGTTGTGACCCCCACAATCGGGATTTATTTTTATAGAACATTTGATTATTACGGCAATGTATGTTAATTTTGCATACTGCTACACTTGAAGAGTCTTATGTAAGATTTTAAGGTGTAGAAAAGCTAACCTAACAATAAAAAAGATGTTGAAAAAACTCAGAGTTACCCTTGCCGTAATAAGTATAGTCCTTGTAACATTATTATTTGTGGACTTTACAGGAACGGCTCATGCCTGGTTTGGCTGGATGGCCAAAATCCAGTTTTTACCCGCATTACTTGCCCTGAATATCGGAGTGCTCGTAGCTCTCTTGGTGATCACGTTACTTTTGGGTAGAGTCTACTGTTCTGTTATATGCCCATTGGGAATAATGCAGGATATATTCGCGTGGTTTGGTAAGAAAGCCAAAAAATTCCGATATTCATTTTCTCCTGCCATCGCGTGGTTGCGCATTTTATTTCTCGGGGCTATGGCAGCAGCCGTCATCTGTGGGATAAGTGCTTTCGTAGCCATTTTTGCGCCCTATAGTGCCTATGGCCGTATTGCCCAGAGCCTGATAGCTCCGGTATGGGCGGCAATTAACAATATTTTTGCCGGAGTCGCGGAACATTATAACAGCTATGCTGTAAATAGTGTGGATGTGTGGATGAGGAGTGGGGTAGTGCTCGGGCTCGCAATAGTGACCTTGGTAGTGCTCGGCATACTGGCATGGCGCAACGGACGCACTTACTGCAACACTGTGTGTCCGGTAGGCACTATACTCGGTTATCTTTCCAAGTATTCTGTATTCTCTCCTGTCATTGACAAATCAAAATGTAATTCTTGCGGTCTTTGTTCACGCAACTGTAAAAGTGCATGTATCGATGGCAAGGCTCATTTTATTGATTATTCCCGTTGTGTAGCTTGCATGGATTGTATATCCACTTGTCGCCACGGAGCTATTTCTTATGGATTGCGTTATGGTAAAAAAGAGGAAGTGGCTTACGCAGGCGACAATATTTCTACAGGCAGAAGGACTTTTGTCGTTACGGCTCTTGCCACGGCAACAGCGGCGGCGGTAAAAGCTGAGGAGAAGATTTTTGACGGAGGTCTTGCAACAATAGAGGACAAAGTTGCGCCGGAACGCCACACTAAAATAGTTCCGCCCGGAGCTGTAGGTCTCAAAAATCTTGCCGAACACTGCACGGCTTGCCAGTTATGTGTGGCTTCATGTCCGAACGGTGTCTTACGGCCGTCGGGTGACCTTGAAAGCTTTATGCAACCTTATTCCTCTTATGAAAGAGGTTATTGCCGTCCGGAATGTACAAGATGTTCCGACGCGTGCCCTACAGGAGCTATAAAACCTATAGATGTAGCCGATAAGTCTTCGATTCAGATAGGTCATGCCGTTTGGGTAAAAAAGAATTGTGTGCCACTGACAGATGGTGTGGAATGTGGAAATTGTGCCCGTCATTGTCCGACCGGGGCTATATTGATGATTCCCTCAGATGCTGAAGACGAAACTTCAGTTAAAATACCTGCTGTAAACACTGAGAAATGTATAGGATGTGGAGCATGTGAGAATCTTTGCCCTGCAAGACCGTTCAGCGCTATATATGTAGAGGGGCATGAGACCCACAGAATAATCTGATTGAAAAAGATTGTCGTAAAAAAGAAAGGAATGAAAATAAAAGATATATCGAGAAGAGAATTTCTCAAAAAATTAGGTATAGGAGCCACTGCGGCGGCCGGACTTGGTATGGCCGGTTGTGCTCCTGCCAAAAAGGAGATAGCGAAAGAGGGAGTTGAGACCGGCCCGATACCTACCGATAAGATGACTTACCGTACCAATCCCACCAGCGGCGACAAAGTCTCTATCTTAGGTTATGGGTGTATGCGCTGGCCTACAAAGAAGAACGATAAAGGGGAGGATGAACTTGACCAGGAAGCTATCAACGCTTTGGTGGACGAAGCCATGGCCCACGGTGTAAATTATTATGATACATCTCCGGTATATTGTCAAGGGAAGTCAGAGCGTGCCACGGGCATAGCTCTTAGCCGTCATCCTCGTGATAAATATTATATTGCTACCAAACTCTCGAATTTTGCTCCCCAACTATGGACAAAGGAGGGATCCTTGCAGATGTATGAGAATTCATTCAAGGAGTTGCAGACAGACTATATAGATTATCTTTTACTTCATTCCGTGGGTGGAGGAGAAGATGCTATGGATACCTTCAACAAGCGCTTTATTGAGAACGGAGTGCTCGATTATCTATTGGAGGAACGTAAGAAGGGTAGAATTCGTAATCTTGGCTTCTCCTATCACGGCGATATAAAAGTGTTTGATTATCTGCTTGCGAACCATGACAAATACAAGTGGGACTTCGTGCAGATTCAGATGAATTATCTTGATTGGGAGAATTCGAAGACTATGAATCCGAGGAATACGAATTCGATCTATCTATATGAAGAGCTTGATAAACGCGGTATACCTGCCGTGATAATGGAACCGTTGTTGGGAGGTCGCCTGAGTAATGTGCCCGATCATGTAGTGGAGCGATTGAAGCAGAAAGAGCCGGAAAAAAGTGTAGCCTCATGGGCATTCCGTTTCTGTGGCACTTATCCCGATGTGCTGACCGTACTAAGCGGCATGACATATAAGGAACATCTTGAAGATAATCTCCGCACTTATTGTCCCTTGAAACCACTTACGGATGATGAGTTGAATTATCTTAAGGGTACTGCTGAATTGATTGCCTCATATCCAACCATACCATGTAATGACTGTAAGTATTGTATGCCCTGTCCTTATGGTATAGATATACCGGCCAACCTTCTCCATTACAACAAATGCGTTAACGAAGGTAATGTCACTGACGGAAGCCACAGCGACAACAGAGACAGTGAATACATACGCGCCCGGAAGGCTTTCTTAGTTGGCTACGATCGCTCTGTTCCCAAGTTACGTCAGGCCAGCCATTGCATAGGCTGTAATCAATGCTCCCCTCATTGTCCACAAGGGATCAATATTCCAAAGCAGTTGCAAAGAATTGATGCGTATGTGGAGAATCTGAAAAGAAATGTATGATCAGAAGAAAATGGCTTAATGGAAGCGCCCCTGCTACAGGAACTTTTGAAATTCCTGAGGCAGGGGTGCTTCTATAGAGATTTTTTGTTTGGAAACAGGATGTACAAATTCTATTTTTCTTGCAAGAAGAGAAATACCTCCGTTAGGATTACTTCTTTTAGCACCGTATTTTAAATCCCCCTTGATCGGATGTCCTATGGCAGAAAGCTGACACCGTATCTGATGTTTGCGCCCTGTAAGCAAACTTATCTCAAGTAGGGTATAACGGTCGCCCTTAGCAATTGTATGGTAGTTCAAGACAGATTTCTTGGCATCCCGGTCGTTTTCACTTGCTACGAATGTTTTGTTAACGCGTCCGTCAGTCACCAGATAGTTTGTCAGCGTGCCTTCGTTTTCCTTCAGATGGCCTTCTACAAGAGCCCAATATGTTTTGTGGATATCACCGTTGCGGAGCATGTCGTTAAGTCGAGTGAGGGCTTTGGAAGTTTTAGCAAAGATCACAACGCCGCCGACAGGACGATCAATGCGGTGTACGACGCCACAGAAAACATTGCCGGGTTTATTGTATTTCTCTTTGAGATATTTTTTTATAGTTTCAGAAAGAGGTTCGTCTCCCGTTTTGTCACCTTGTACAATCTCACCGGGAAGTTTATTAATAATGATAATGTGATTATCTTCGTAAAGAGGAGTCATGAAAAAGAATAATTATCGGGTAAATACAAATAAAGCCGATTCCAAAGGAAACGGCTTTTTGGTGGCGGGGGCAGGACTCGAACCTACGACCTTTGGGTTATGAGCCCAACGAGCTACCACTGCTCCACCCCGCGGTGTTATTTTCAAGTGCAAAATTACAACATTCTTTGGAAACCACCAAATAATTCTGATAAAAATAAGAGAAAAATAATGTTAAAAATTGTTATATAACTAATAATAAATACTTTACGTATATAATAAAAATTATTTAACAATAGTATTTATTCTATGTATTGTGTGTAGGTAATAATAAGGATCAGAAATTTTCTTACTATTAGGAGGAAGAAAGTAAATTTTATGTGAAGGAGAGATGATAAAAATAACTTATTTATAAAAATCATGGTAAAAATTAAATAATCATACAGATTATTCTATTAAATCTTGTGTGAAATTTTAAACTTCTTCAAATAAATTTTGTACTTTTGCAGCGGAAAAAGATCATCTTGTCAAAAGAAAAGTCTTTTTCTTCGTTACCTTAATTTCTAAACCGGTTTAATTCAGGCTAACCGGAATGGAATAACAAAAGTACCATTATTCCTATCATCAAATTTATGAAACGCATTATTTATGCATTGACTCTTGTAGCGATGGCATCTCCCGTGTATGCCGAAGATGTAGAAACCGACGAGAAGATTCTTAATCTGCGTGTCGAGGCCCGTGTTGATTGGCGGGGTGACTGGCTCGATGGCAGTACCGTAAAAGATGATACAGGTTTTTCGGGACGTTATCTAAATCTTCGCCTTGACGGTAATATCACCCATAATCTGAGTTATTCATGGCGTCAGAGATTTAATAAACCACATAAGGACTCCTCTTTCTTTGATGCTACCGACTGGATTTATCTGAACTATAATCTTGACAGATGGTCGTTTGCAGGAGGAAAGCAAGTGGTGGCAATCGGTGGATGGGAATATGACCGGGCTCCTATAGATCTTTACGGATGTTCTGTCTTTTGGAATAATATTCCTTGTTACGAACTCGGTGCTTCCGTAGCATTGAGCGTATCGAAAGACGACAGACTCTCTTTTCAGTTCTGCCAGAGTCCTTTCTATCTTTCTACCAATCGTAACATGTATGCCTATAACCTGATGTGGAATGGCAGTCACGGGTGTTTCACTCCCATTTATTCTGCCAATCTTATAGAGTATGCGCCCGGTCATTATATAAATTACCTTGCCTTAGGCAACAAATTTTCTTTCAATAAGGTGAACGTTGAGCTTGACGTAATGAACCGTGCTGCCTCACATCAGACTTTCCTGT
>CAZPHL010000003.1:53855-58385 GCA_964586465.1 uncultured Sangeribacter sp. | reverse complement strand
AGTTTTTCAGTTGGTTTTAGGGTCGGTGGAGCGGTTGTTGTAGACAGTACGGATCGAAACATTGAGAATCTGGGCGAGGTCAGCGCTCTTCTCCACACCCAATCTGCGCAAGGCATATATTCTCAGACGCACGTTGAGGGTCTGAGACTTTTTAATGGCATCGATATCCACCTCATCACCTTCGGCACAATTCTTATTATATTCTTCGATAAACTCCGGGAAGGTGGATATTACAGTCTTGTCGAAAGCTTTGTTAAGGTCGGCATAGTATTCCTTTATGATATCATCATTGTTGAGAGTGCCTCCCATATCGGCAAATTGATTTGTCTTATATTTTCTCAGCAGTTTTTTCCTGAATTCATTGAGACGTCCGATCTGTATGGCTGCAAGGTGAAAGGCCAGGGCGATCACCTCATGCTTCATCTTGTTAAGTTGCTCGAGTTTGTCGTTGGCCGACTTAAGAGAGGTGATGGCAGTGTCGCGTTGGCTCAGTGCGTTGACCAATTCGGAATTCACCTGAGCCAGACGGTCGCGTGTAGAGTGAAGCTTTTTATTGCGGTTGATAAGGGCAATGACAAAAAATACGAGAACAAGGGCGAAGACTATAAGTATTGTTACACAAAGTCTTAAGATGCGGTCGCGTTCCTTGAGCTTGGCATTGTAAGCATCCTTCACATCGGAAATGAGGGATGTGTCGAGCACAATCCGGTTGCGGTTCTTATAAGCCTTGATCTGTTCACCGCTATACATGATGTAGTCGAAAGCACGGTCCAGGTCACCGAAATTGAAGAGATGTCCGGAGAGTTCGGACAAAGCCGGATTCTCCCTATATTGATTCATGATTTTTATTCGGGAAGAGATGGCGAGATAGCGTATCATGTTGACACTGTCTCCTAAAGCCTGATAATATCGTGCGAGCCAGAACGCTCCCGGGGCGTCAGCTTGTGCCAAGTCAGACACGGTATCGATAGATAATTTGAGATTGTTCAGGGCTTCCGGGGCGATTTCCCTTAAATCGCCGCCGTCAATCTGTTCGGCTATAGGCATCCAGAGAAATCTGTCGTCGGGGAGAAGTTTAGAAACCGCACTCAGAGAATCACGATATTGGAGAAGTTTCTTCCATATACTGTCGCTTGCCTCTTTGTTATTGCTGGCATACACAAGTTCCATAGAGGCTCCGTATTCCTTCGCCTTATAGTATTTCAGCCTCACTTCTGTGTTAACAAGAGAGGAGGGTGATATTTTATTAAGTATTTCGGCTGCTTTAGAGTGGAAACCCTGAATAGAATGGATATAAGCTTGGTCGATAAGAGTCATAGTGACCAGCGAATCGTTCACAGGTCGCATCTGACAGGCTAAATCATGCATTTTCCGACTATAGTTCAGAGCGGAATCAGTGTCGAAATATCGGAATTCCTGAAAGAGTTTTTTTGAGAGAATAAGTCGTTCATTCAAGTCGGTAGCGCGGGATAAGGTATTTCTCAGATCATTGATTCTCGCCATTTTCTTCTCCTTAAGCTCATTTTGACGCGCTATGAGGGAGTCGAGTTTCTGGAGCTCGTTCAGATTGGCTTTGACGGCAGGGTGAGTATATGCCGCTTCAGCGGAGGATGGTAAAAATAAGGCGCCCCACAAAAGCAGGCAGAGAATATATATAGTTTTTCCGGACATCGGATATGGAGAATGGTTAAGATGATAAGGAGGGAGAGAGTGTATATGGCGAAATTAACTAATTGACAGGAAATAACCAAATATAACGGACTTTATTTATTATTCCGGGTTAAATTTTGTACAGGAGAGTAGTGTGAAAATAACGGCTCATGGGGCAGTGTCATTTACCTCAAGAAGAATGGGGGTAAGTGATAAAATGTTGTAATACAACAGTTTTTGTATAATAAAAAGATATTATATTTACCTTTCTTTTCCCTCAATGGAAATTTAAACGATTTTTTTTGTAACTTAGCAATGTATAAACCCGTTTCATACTAACCAAGAAATACAAATCATTATGCTGAAAAACTTTTTCTTTGCATCTCTGGCGTTGCTTGCCGTAGGATGCGGCAGCCACTCCGGATCAAATGGGAGTCCTGCAATCCCGTATGACAGCGATCTGGAATCGCAAGTAAAGAAAATCGTATCCGGCCTTAGCCTTGAGGAGAAAATAGGCCAGATGTGTGAGGTTACAATCGATGAAGTGTTGTGCGACTCGCTGGTTGACGGTGGCGTGGCTCTTGATGCAGCGAAAGTCAACAAGGTGATCGGCGAATACAAGGTTGGTTCTGTGCTGAACGTGCCTATGGGCATGGCCCAGACACCCGAGACCTGGTGCCGTATCATTTCAGGGATACAGGATGCTTCCATGAAAGAAATCGGTATTCCCGACATCTATGGTGTTGACCAGAATCATGGTTCCACCTACACACAGGGTGGTATTCTTTTCCCACAGGAGATTAATATGGCAGCCTCACTCAACAGAGAACTTGTGCGTGAAGGCGCGAAAATCACGGCTTACGAAGCACGAGCCTGCAATATACCCTGGGTTTATAATCCCGTTATGGACCTTGGCCGCACTCCGGAATGGAGCCGTATCTGGGAAAGCTTCGGCGAGGATCCCTATATCAACGGTGCCATGGCTGTTGAGATGGTGAAGGGTTATCAGGGTGACGACAACAATCATCTCGGTCCGCAGAATGTTGCCGCTTGTCTCAAGCACTATATGGCTTACGGTAACCCCACTTCAGGGCAAGACCGTACACCGGCGACAGTCAGCATGATAGATCTGCGTGAGAAATACTTCGCTCCCTACAAGGCTGCTATACAAGCAGGAGCGCTCTCAGTGATGGTTAACTCCGCCTTGATCAACGGAGTGCCGATGCACATAAACCATGAACTGCTGACCGTGTGGCTGAAAGATCAGCTCAACTGGGACGGAATGATCGTGACAGACTGGGCCGACATTCATAACGTATGGCGTCGTGACAAGGTGGCAGCCGATTATAAAGGTGCGATCGAGAAATCAATCAACGCCGGTATCGACATGTCGATGACACCCAATGATGTGGAATTCTGCACACTCCTGAAAGAACTGGTGGATGAGGGTAAAGTGCCCATGAGCCGTATCGACGATGCCGTAAGCCGCATCATCCGTCTGAAACTGCGTCTCAACCTGTTTGACGTACCAAATACCAACTATAAAGATTATCCTCTCTTCGCATCACAGGAATTCGCACAAAAAGCACTCGAACTTGCTATACAGAGTGAAGTTCTTCTTAAGAATGAGAAGAATGTTTTGCCACTCTCTCAAGGAAAACGAATTTTAGTGACCGGACCGAATGCCAATTCAATGCGTTGTCTCAACGGAGGATGGTCATACACCTGGCAGGGTACAAACAATCCTATGTTCCATGAGCAGTATAACACTATCTATGAGGCAATGTGCAACGAGTTCGGCAGCCAGAACGTAACACTTGAAGAGGGTCTTGATTATGTGGAAGATTTCGGCCAGTGGCAGAAAGAGGTGAATGTACGCATCGACCGTGCCGTGGCGGCAGCCGGGCGTGCTGATTTGATAGTGGCCTGTGTAGGAGAGAATTCCTATTGCGAAACTGTAGGTAACCTTCAGGAGCTTACCCTTTCAGAAAATCAGCGTAATCTGGTTAAAGCACTTGCCAAGACAGGCAAGCCTATCGTGCTCGTGATCAACGGGGGTCGTCCTCGCATCGTAAGAGAGATCGAGCCTCTTGTTTCAGCTGTGGTTGACATTCTTCTTCCGGGCAACTATGGCGGCGATGCATTGGCTCAGCTGCTCTCAGGCAAGCGTGATTTCAGCGCCAAGCTTCCTTATACTTATCCGAAGTGGACCAATGCACTCACCACCTACGACCATAAACCGAGCGAGACAGTGCCTATGATGGCCGGAGCTTACGGCTACACAGCCGACATCGACGTGCAGTGGCCTTTCGGCTATGGCCTGAGCTACACCACCTATGAATATAGCGACCTCAAGGTAGACAAGACCGATTTCACTTCGGAAGATACACTCAAAGTAAGTGTGACAGTTAAGAACACAGGCGACAGAGAGGGTATGGAACCCGTGCTTCTTTTCTCAAGCGACCTTGTGGCTTCCATCACTCCCGATGCTTACCGTGTGCGTGCATTTGACAAGATCACCCTTAAACCGGGCGAGAGCAAAACCGTAGAATTCTCCATTCCTGCAAGCGATCTTGCATTTGTGAACAGTGACAACCGCTGGACACTCGAGGCAGGAGAATTTGAATTCACAGTCGGGACACAGAAAGTGAAAGCTAACTGCACCCAGACAAGAGTATGGGATACTCCTAACATTTGATAAATATTTATTACCATCACCACTCCGGCCGCATGGAACGGTCTGTACAGGCTTTCCGTACGGCCGGAGCTATAAAAAACCTAAATCAGCATGAAAAAAATCTTATTAGTTCTGGGCTTGTTGCTCAGTGTCATGACCTGTCATGCCCAACAGGCACTCTGGGGCTTTTCACAGATTGTATC
>CAZPHL010000003.1:48558-53755 GCA_964586465.1 uncultured Sangeribacter sp. | reverse complement strand
GCCATACTTCCCCGCGAAGGTTCGGTATCGCCGATCTATCAAAACTTTGATGAGAAACTTGCAAAGCAATTTGCAGATGCACCGCAGCTTTACTGGATCGCCATAGGTGATAAGGATTTCCTTTATGAAGCCAATAAGGAATATCGTAAAATGCTTGACGACAAGGGTTACAAATATGTCTACCGTGAGAGTCCCGACGGCCATATCTGGAAAAACTGGCGTATCTATCTCACGGAATTCCTTCCTCAGCTTTTCAAGTAAAGCATAGATAAGAAGTTAAAACGAGTTCCCTTCAGAAGCAAAAAAGAATAATATGAAAAAACTACTTAACATATCACTGATGGCATTGGCAATGGCAGCTTGCGGACCGAAAGCTCCTCAGTTATCACCCGACAATATTGACGAAGTAATTGCGGCAATGACTCCGGAGGAGAAGGTGAAACTTGTGATAGGAACAGGCATGGAAGGTTTTTCCGGTGACAGCGCGGTAGTAGGTGAGACTAAGGGTAAAGTGCCCGGGGCAGCCGGCACCACTTATCCTATTCCTCGTCTGGGTATTCCCGCCATAGTGCTTGCCGACGGACCGGCCGGGTTGCGTATCAATCCCACACGTCCTGATGATTCCGAAACCTATTACTGTACTCATTTTCCCATCGGAACCCTTTTGGCGTGTACCTGGGATACCACTTTAGTGGCCAATGTAGGAAAGGCTATAGGTGAGGAAGTGAGAGAATATGGTGCGGATGTTCTTCTTGCTCCCGCACTCAATACCCACCGCAATCCCTTGTGTGGACGAAACTTCGAATATTATTCGGAAGATCCCGTGGTGAGCGGTAATATCGCTGCCGCCTACGTTCAGGGTGTGCAGTCGAACGATGTAGGCACAAGCGTGAAACACTTTGCCGTAAACAGTCAGGAGACAAACCGTATGGCTAACGATGCGAGAGTGTCGGAAAGGGCTTTGCGCGAGATATATCTCAAAGGTTTCGAGATTGCCGTGAAGAAGGGAGAACCCTGGACCGTAATGTCGTCATACAATTTTGTAAACGGGGACTATACTTCGGAGTCGCCTGAATTACTCACCACTGTGTTGCGTGATGAATGGGGTTACGGCGGTACGGTCATGACCGACTGGTTCGGAGGAAAGAATGGCGTGGCGCAGATGATAGCCGGCAACGACATGCTTCAACCCGGTACAGACAAACAATATGAGCAGCTTATGAAAGGCCTCGAGGATGGCACACTTGACGAGAAGGTTCTTGACCGTAATGTGAGACGTATCCTTGAGTTGATAGTAAGGACTCCGTCATTCAAGGGTTATAAATACTCTAATAAGCCCGACCTTAAAGCTCATGCCGAAGTTACACGTAAGAGTGCGACAGAGGGCATGGTATTGCTCAAGAATGACAAGGAAGCGCTGCCTCTGTCAAAAGATGTGAAGAATTTAGCTGTGTATGGTAACGGGTCATACGACTTCATAGCGGGTGGTACCGGCTCAGGAAATGTCAACAGGGCCTATACAGTGTCTTTGCTTGACGGACTGAGCAACGCCGGCTACAAGACAGATAAGAAACTTGAGGAGGCCTATCGAGCTTATTTGAAGAATTATTATGATAATCTTCCCGAGAGCGATGACCCTATGAGTAAGTTCCTCCCTTCACCGTTGCCGGATGAAATGCAGATTGATCCCAAAGAGATAGCACGTCAGGCAGAGGAGCTGGATATGGCTCTGATTACCATAACCCGTCAGTCAGGTGAGTTCCTTGACCGCACCTCCTCAGACTTCACATTATCCGCAGCCAACAAAAAGCTGATAGATGATGTGACCAAGGCTTTCCATGCGAAGGGTAAGAAAGTAGTAGTGGTTATGAATGTGGGAGGCGTGATCGAGACAGCATCCTGGAAAGATAAGCCCGATGCTATCCTGTGTGCATGGCAAGGTGGTCAGGAGGGTGGCAACAGTGTGGCTGACATCCTCACAGGTAAGGCGTATCCGAGTGGTAAACTTACCATGACTTTCCCCAAAGATTTCCGTGACCATGCCTCATCAGCCAATTTCCCTATTGATATGAAAGCCAATATGGATATCACCAACAATCAGGCACGTTCAGATTCAGCAAAAGTCAAGAACGTGGATTATACCAACTACGATGAAGATATCTATGTGGGCTATCGTTACTTCGACACCTTCGGCAAAGATGTGTCATATCCCTTCGGCTATGGACTTTCCTACACAGAGTTCGCATACGGTGAACCGACAGTAGAAAAGAAGGGTGACAAATATGTGGTCAAGATGGACGTGAAGAATACAGGCAAGATGCCGGGTAAGGAGGTAGTACAGCTATATGTGACAGCTCCCGATGCGAAGGCAGCCAATAAACCGGAGAAAGAGCTCAAGGCATTTGCGAAGACAGGAGAACTCGCACCCGGAGCTGTCGAGAGTGTGGTGCTTGAATTCAATGCCGCAGATTTGGCTTCTTTTGACGCAGCTGAGTCAAAATGGGTGGTTACTCCGGGTGAATACGCTCTACTTCTCGGTTCCTCTTCACGTGACATACGTAAGAAGACAATGGTAGAAGCCGAAGGATCAGAGACGAAAGTCAACAAAGTTCTCTCGCCCAAAGAAAATCTTAATTTGCTGAAGAGAAAGTAAAGTATTGTAAGTAAAACTGTTGCATAAAATATCATTATAATATATTTAGTAAGAACAATAAAATTTAACAGTAGGGTGGTTGTCTGATATGAAAAAAATCTATACTTTTGTATCGAGTTAATACAACTACTAACAACTACTTAATTTAATAATATAATAAAATGGGACTTTTCGATAAAGTTTTCAAGCAGGTTCCTACAGAGGATAAGCTTACAAAGCAAGAAGCGTTCGCAGGTATAGCATTGGCAATGGCCGGTGCAGACGGTAGTATCTCACAGTCAGAGTGGGATGGCATTGTAAATTACATGCGTCGTCTTCGTCTCTATGATAACTTCTCCGGTCAGGCTTTTGAGAAGATGTTTGACAAGTTGTTCCGTATCCTCAGAAATCAGGGGGCAAGCGCACTTGTTGCAGAATCAGTAAAGGGTCTTCCCGAGGATCTGAAACTCACAGCGTTCGCATGTGCGGTAGATATCGCTCTTGCAGATGGTGTAGTTGAAGAGGAGGAGAAAGAGATTATCAATCAGCTTGCAGAAAGCCTTGATATTCCTGATGACACCGCAGTTTCTATCATTGAAGTGCTTATCATAAAGAACAAGGCATAATTTACTGCTTGATTTTTTCAGGAGCCAAACTCCTGAAAAGAAAGGAAACACAATTCCTGTCAATACAATAAGAGAGGGCCTGACTTTGAAGTCGGGTCCTCTCTTATTGTATTGACAGGAAAAATTATACTGTCAGTATCATACCGATATTATAGGCAGAAGTAAGCAAGGTCTGGGATCAATGATTGCGGATATAGTCTACAATCCATTCTCCCACCTCTTTTGTACCATATTTGGCACCCCCTTCTACTTGAATTTCAGGTGTGCGTACGTCGGCATCGAGAGATGCGTTTACAGCCTCACGGATAAGTTTACCCTCTTCAGTAAGGTTGAAATATTCAAAGAGCATAGCCACAGAGAGAATCTGTGCAAGCGGATTGGCAATATTCAATCCTTTAGCCTGAGGCCAAGAACCGTGGATAGGTTCGAACACAGGAGTATGCTCGCCGGTAGATGCGGAGGGCAACAGGCCCATGGAACCGGTGATGCAACTGCCCTCATCGGTGAGGATATCTCCGAATGTATTCTCAGTGACCATCACATCGAAGAATTTGGGATCCTGAATCATGCGCATGGCGGCGTTATCGACAAACATATAGTCTGTATCTACTTCAGGATATTTGGCGGCTACCTCTTTAGCCACCTGACGCCACAGACGTGAGGAAGCCAGGACGTTTGCTTTGTCAACTACAGTGAGATGTTTGCGACGACGGAGGGCATATTGATAAGCCACTTCAAGAATGCGTTCGATTTCGGGACGGGTATAGGCGTTAGTGTCGTATGCCTTGTCGTTGTCCTGATATTTCTCACCGAAGTACATGCCTCCCGTCAGCTCACGGATACAGATAAAATCAGCCCCGCGCACCAGCTCATCCTTAAGAGGGGACTTGTGGATAAGGCAGTCGAAAGTCTCTACAGGACGGATATTGGCGAATAGACCGAGCTTCTTACGCATGGCGAGCAGACCCTGTTCAGGACGCACCTTAGCAGTCGGGTCATTATCAAATTTGGGATCACCTACAGCGGAGAAGAGCACAGCGTCGCTCTCCATACAGATTTTGAAAGTTTCTTCCGGGAAAGGATCACCCACCTTGTCGATGGCATCAGCACCGCAGATGGCGTATTTATATTCGACTTTGTGGCCGAACTTCTTACAAACGGCTGTCATCACAGCCACACCCTGAGCAGAGATTTCAGGGCCAATGCCGTCACCGGGAAGGACGGCTATTTTCAGTTCCATAGTTGAAAGTTTATGGTTGAGGTTTTAATTTGTTATCTATGATTGTAGAGAGCGCTGTTCCTCCATGAGATTCAGCATTTTGATCGTAGCCTTTATGGCAGCTTCCGTCTGATCGGCATCAAGGCCGCGTGTGCGGTAGATGCGGTCGTTCCATTGCCATGTGATGACGGTCTGCACGAGTGCATCGGTGCGTCCGCCGGGAGGAATAGAGACCGCATAGTTGGCAAGATGAGGAAAGCGCCGGTCGAGTTTATCCTTATAAAGTTGTTTCAGTGCTTTCATAAAGGCGTCAAACTGACCGTTTCCGGATGCCGTGACCTCATGTGTCTCACCATTTATCTCAATTTTCAGGGCCGCCATAGGCTTGAGACCGTATGCTGTGCTGACCATATAGCTGAGGAGCTTGACATGCTCCACCTGAGCCACACTGTTGAGCACATCCGACACTATGAAAGGGAGATCCTCCTGTGTCACCACCTCTTTCTTATCGCCCAATTCTATTATTCGTTCAGTGACTTTACGGGTCTGTTCGGGAGTAAGCTCCAAGCCGAGTTGCTCAAGATTCTTGAGGATATTGGCTTTTCCACTGTTTTTTCCAAGAGCATATTCGCGTTTACGTCCGAAACGTTCCGGCAAAAGATCATTGCAATAGAGATTTGCCTTGTTGTCGCCATCGGCATGAACCCCGGCCACCTGAGT
>CAZPHL010000003.1:46066-48458 GCA_964586465.1 uncultured Sangeribacter sp. | reverse complement strand
CCTTTGCAGAGCAAATTTATATTGACACATCCACAATCATTGATCCAATTGAGCGAGGTTCCGTCGTCGACAAATCCGAGCACTTCCACACGATGCAGATACCCTGCCTCTCGAGCCCACTTGCAAATCCTTGAGACAGCATCCTTCTCACCTTCGGAGACACGGGCAGAAGCCACCTCTATACGGTCGACGTTCAGGTCGTTGAGGAGGGCACGTGCGACCATCAGTTTCTCATGGGGCACGAAACTGACGCCGGAGGTCTGTTCTCCGTCACGCAGTGTCGTGTCCATGATTTCAATGTTGGCCGAATATCCGTTTAAGCCTCTCTTTTCAGAGGCTACGGTTTTTTCAGTTGGTGTGGTCACTTTCCGGCTGCCTCCTCCCAAGCCTCGGTCTTATCCTTATTTTCAAGCAGGAAATCGATATCGTCGAGAGCGTTCATGAGGCAGTATTTCTTATAGCCGTTAATCTCAAAACGCTCACTCTCACCGGTAGCTTTATTGGTGACAGTCTGGTTAGGAAGGTCAACAACCACTTCGGTCTTGGGATCTTTTTCGATAGATGCGAAGAGTGAGGCCAGGAAAGGCTCGGTCACCACCACAGGGAGCACGAAATTATTAAGTTCGTTATTCTTATGGATATCGGCGAAGAAGCTGCTGATAACCACACGGAATCCATAGCCGGCGATAGCCCATGCGGCATGTTCACGGCTGGAGCCGCTACCGAAATTCTTTCCGGCGACGAGTATCTCACCGCTATATTTCGGATTGTTAAGCACGAACTCCTCATTGAGGGAGCCGTCGGGATTATACCGCCAGTCGCGGAAAAGATTTTCACCAAAGAAACTTTCCTCACGTGTAGTGGCTTTCAGGAAACGGGCCGGGATAATCTGGTCGGTGTCGACGTTTTCAAGGGGGAGGGGCACACAGGTGCTTGTTATGATGTCGAATTTCTGTTTCATTGCTTTAAGTTTATAGGGTTCGGGGATCGGTTATCTCACCGGTCACGGCAGCGGCGGCTGCCACGAGCGGACTTGCGAGTATAGTGCGTGCTCCCGGGCCCTGACGGCCTTCAAAGTTACGGTTGGAAGTGGAGACTGCAAGTTTGCCGGCAGGAATTTTGTCATCGTTCATGGCAAGACAAGCTGAACAACCGGGCTGGCGGATTTCAAAGCCGGCTTCTTCGAGCACTTTGTCAAGACCTTCCTCTTTAATCTGATCGAATACCATCCAAGAACCGGGTACCAGCCAAGCTATGACGTTATCAGCTTTCTTGTGTCCCTTGACGATAGAGGCAAAAGCACGGAAATCTTCGATGCGACCGTTGGTGCAGGCTCCGAGGAACACGTAATCCACGGGGGTACCGAGAAGTTTCTGGCCCGGTTTGAATCCCATATAATCGAGACTTTTCAGATAAGATGCCTTTCCGGCCTCGGGGATAGTGTCGAGGGTAGGTATCGATTGGGTTATACCAATGCCCATACCGGGGTTGGTGCCGTATGTCACCATCGGCTCGATATCTTCAGCTTGGAATGTCAGCTCCTTGTCAAATACGGCGTCATCACCACTCTTGAGTGTTTTCCAATATTCGAGGGCCTTATCCCATTCCTCACCCTTAGGTGCGTACTCACGTCCTTTTATATATTCAAAAGTCACCTCATCGGGAGCGATGAAACCTCCGCGGGCACCCATCTCGATCGAGAGATTGCAGAGTGTGAGACGTCCCTCCATAGAGAGATCGCGTACAGCCTCACCTGCATATTCCACGAAATAGCCTGTGGCACCGGAAGTGGTTAGCTTAGACATCAGATAGAGGGCTATATCTTTAGCAGTCACATCCTTACCCAATTTGCCTTCAATATTGATGCGCATAGATTTGGGTTTCTGCTGAAGGATGCACTGTGATGCGAGCACCATTTCTACTTCAGAAGTGCCGATACCGAAAGCCACAGCACCCATTGCACCGTGTGTAGAGGTGTGAGAGTCACCGCAAACTATTGTCATGCCGGGAAGAGAGAGACCTCTTTCAGGTCCTACAACGTGTATGATGCCGTTCTTGTGGTTCATCATTCCGAAGTGTTCGAGACCGAATTCCTCAGCATTACGTGCGAGAGTGTCTACCTGCGTCTTGCTGACGGGATCTTCAATCGGTTTGTCCTGGTCATGAGTAGGGGTGTTATGGTCGGGCATACAGAAGATGTTGCCCGGGCGGAAACATTTTATTCCGCGTTTACGCATACCCTCGAAAGCCTGAGGGCTTGTCACCTCATGGCAATAGAGGCGGTCGATGTAGAGCTGCTCGGGGCCATCTTCCACGTGCTGTACCACGTGGCGGTCCCAGATTTTGTCGAACAGAGTGTTAGCCATTGGTTTAATATTTTACCTGTAGTTTA
>CAZPHL010000003.1:44055-45966 GCA_964586465.1 uncultured Sangeribacter sp. | reverse complement strand
CAGATTTTGTCGAACAGAGTGTTAGCCATTGGTTTAATATTTTACCTGTAGTTTAATGTATATCAAATTATAAAAAAAGCCTTTCCCGATATGGTGGGAAAGGCTTAGCAGATGTCTTATATTATCATGCGCAGACAAGACTTCCCACCGTTTTTTGAGGTAGAATAATGGAGGTAAGTCGTATGCTAATGATGTTATTCATTAAATCGTGCGTATAAAAACGGTGCAAAGTTATATAGTTTGCGCGGGAAAAGCAAATTTTTTTCCAAAAAGTTTAAGGAAGTGTATAGAAGTCAATCAGCATGCGGAGAGAGCGTTCGCAAACAGGGCAGAAAGTAGGATAATAGTTGTCGCGCATACGGCATGTCTCGACCGGACGGTAAATTCCTTTGACTCTATACCCGGCACCTTCGAAAGCCCCGACTACCTGATCGGTTTTTACTTTCTGTTTTGCCGCTTGTTTCATACGTTCCTCACGAGTGCCACCTTTATCTACCCAAGGTGTTGGGATAGGTGTACCCGGTTTAACCATGTCGGCCCATTTCGACTCGAAATCAACCATAGTTGTAATATTCGGTTCCCAGGGTTCAATATCAAGAGGGTAAGCCTCTTCCTCGTCCTCCGGGTAGAAATATTCGTCGGCCAGGCCACCGAAACTATGTCCGAATTCATGCACAGCCACGGGCAAAGTCAGCCGGTTGTCGGCAGCCGCTATCTGGTAGCTGTTGAAGATTCCACCACCGCCATATTGCTCAGTATTGACCAGTATAAGGATATGCTCGTAGGGAATACCTTCAAGACTTGAATGTAATTTCTTCACATTCGGTGTCGTGAGATAGCGCGAGGAATAGAAAGTGCTGTAGTGTGATCCGAAAGCGGTATCTTTCCATTGTTTCTTAAGTGGTATACTCACACCGCTCTCACGTGAAGGGGTCATAACGGCTACGAAATTGAATTTATCCTTGTTGGAAGCGTAAGGTTCGTAGCGAAGAATCTCGTCGACAATACGTGTGGCACTATTAACGAAAGAATCCATCTCTTCGGGACGGTATCCCTCGGCGAGAATAGCTATATCAATCGCGTTCTTAGAGTCACCACCCTTGTGAATGTATTTGTGAGGCATAGGATTGTCGCCACGGAGAGCCACCAGTTCGTCGTCGGGACGATAACGGTGGGTTAGTCGTGCTATCTCATCATGCCGGTTATCGCGTAGACTGACAGTTATATCCGCCTCATTTTTCGGCAATGGCACCTGGAAAGAGTTCTCAAAAGACATATCCACTGTCTGTGCTTCAGGGGTGTATATCCACTCTTGGAAAAGAGAAGAGAAAGCGTTACGGTAGAGGGTGTCACCGGTTTGCGGGTCAGTGACGAGTATGGTGCCGTTTCCGGCGATTGGGATTTCATTGAGTCTTGCACGACGTCCGGCCCAGCCGGCCTGTTTTGATTGGCCGTCGAGCATCACTTTCACACCTCCGGGTCCTCCACCGAATATGTAATCGACACGCAATGTGCTGTCAGAAAAATTTCTGTTAAAATCAGTGTCCTTAGCTCCGGCAGTCTGTCTTCCGATTATTAAGAGTGCCATAAGCATACCGACTGTAATCAGTTTTTTCATGATGTATTTTTAATTAAATTTCAATTCTAACAATTGTTTGTAAAGAATAGGTAAATCTGTTGTCACCACTTCCCCCCAGCCATTGGTCTTTAGATTCGTCTCTCATAGACTAAAACTTTATCTTTATTCACTTCATTACGTGCAAAATGTGCTAAAGAGGAAGTCGTGACAAAATCCACAGGTCGTCTCTCTCTTCTCCACGTGAAAAAGAGCCAAAGACCCAGGCTTTCAAAACCGGTTTGGTTTTAAAATATTCAGCCAATATGGTCTTTATAGTTTTCAGGTTCATAGGC
>CAZPHL010000003.1:39448-43955 GCA_964586465.1 uncultured Sangeribacter sp. | reverse complement strand
TTTGGTTTTAAAATATTCAGCCAATATGGTCTTTATAGTTTTCAGGTTCATAGGCAAATTGAGAGGGAGTTTATTCCTAATTACAAAATTAGGAATAATTTTTCGGAGTTACAAACAATTATTAAATTGTGGTAATATCGGTGAGGGGAAAGCTTTACGTGAGGGGAAAGCTTTATTTGAGAATAGCGGAAGATGCGCCACCTTGTTGCCCTACCTCGTTGTTGGTTTGTACTTTCTTACCATAATGAATGGTGTAAGTCACCGAAAGATTTATTCGTGGATGATAATTTGTACCGTAATCCTGTTTGTTTTGTGAGAAATATACGCTTTCCGTGACTGTTGAATTATTAATCCAGCCTTTGTTGAGGAAATTGTATGCCGTCAGTCTTATATTCCAATGGTTGGCTGACCATCCGGCACCTAACAGGTGTAGGTTACGTGTGCGTGAAATTGATGGTTCCATTCCGGCCATCTCTTTTTGCGGAGTCTTATAATAAGCCTGGAAATAGAATTGTCCTACATAAAGCATCGCCTGGGCTGTTATTGTGAAGGGATTATAGGATTTTTTATAAATACCTGTACTGGTATAAAAATTCTGTGCGGGATTCATATAGATCTGAAGTTTTCTGTTAAATAATTTGAGATTAAACGACAGTCCTATAGTAGTACGATTAAAGTCACCGTTGTTGGTATAGTCACGCAATATGGCTTTTCCGTCATTGTAAGGAGAATAGGTGGTCATTAACCGATTGTAGACGCCATGATAGAATGTAAAGGCCGACATGGAGAATTGGTTGTTGGGAAGCCAAGTGTAGTTGGCCTCCAGGGTGATATGCCGTGCATTCTTGACGTAAGGATTACCGGTTATATACAGGAATTCGTTATCCTGCAAGACATCTGAAGCCTTATGGGAAATACCGGGCGAGTCGGTTGCGTATTGGAAATATGCAGCCAAGAGAGATTTCTTAGAGAAAGAATATTGTAAATTGATGTGAGTCCAGGGATAAACATCATTATATTTCTTTCCGTTTATGTCGCTACCCTCCCAGCAGACTCCGGCATCCATATTAAGAGAGATTTTTGACGTACGGTAATTATAGCCGATTATGCCGGCCGCAAAAGCGAGATGAAATTTATCCGTATACTCCGCGTTGCCCGTATATCTCAGTCGGTTGATCGTATTACCTCCGTTTGCTCCGACAAACAAGCTATGGTTCTTATTGATTGTCTTTCTCAGATAGGCATCCGCTCTATAGAAGTAAGCATTTTCCCTGGCATGGCGTAGTATATCGGAATAACCGGAGGCATGATAGGTGAAAATATCATTGATATGAGAGTAATGAAATTGAGGGGTAACATCTATCACGAAATTCTTTGGCATGGTGATGTAATATGAACCTGAATAGGCCAAGGAATTAGTTTTGGATGGATTGTTGCGACTGAATTCCATATCTTTTCCGTACAAGGCGGAATATTGTAACTTACCGTTATATTCACGTATAGGTTCGCCGGTGTGTACGAAACCGAGGGTGTTGCGTATCTGTACTTTGTCGTTATTATATGTGGCGCGTAAAGTTACAGGATATTCATTTTTCTCATAATGAGCTTTGAGACATTCCTCATTTCTTGTCACCTTTACCTGACTGCCGTCGGCATCAGTAAGCAGAAAATCAGTTGACTCGGTACTTCCTGCATGACGTCTGTCAGAGTTATTGGCACCGGCGAAGATATCATAGCTCATCTTTTTGTAGTTGAATTTGCTGAAAACATTCACTCTGCTCGAAAGACCTGTAAGTACGTTTTCATTTGCCGATACTTTGGTATAACCACCGTAGGCATATTCCTGCACGATAAAGTTGATCACTCTCGGTGCGCCTTTGAACCGTGGATCGGTAGGGAATT
Source organism: uncultured Sangeribacter sp. (assembly GCA_964586465.1). GTDB lineage: Bacteria > Bacteroidota > Bacteroidia > Bacteroidales > Muribaculaceae > Lepagella. The sequence goes on along the minus strand of CAZPHL010000003.1, from coordinate 42,053 downwards.
CAAGATATTCTACGGTACGCACATCAGTTGTGGGCAGTCCCTGAAGTTCCTCAGAAGAGGCTTGCATACCATTTATGTAGATGCTCACATCTTTTCCGGCATTATCAGTGACAGAGTTATTGATAAGATTTATTTTAATCTGAGGTATGGCTATAATACGCAGCAGATCTGTGGCTGTATTAGCGGCTCTCTTCTGCTGTGAGGAGGGGCGGTAGACAGTTTTGTCGGAATATGCCGCGGCAGCATCAGCTTCCACCACTACTTTGTTGAGCTGCACGTACGCTTCTTCCATTACGATAGTGCCGAAATTGAATGAGTCACTTTTACGGAAAGTGGTCTTATAACCGACGCATGATAATTTGGCTATTACATCTCTTCTATCGCAAGGAATGGAAAAGCGTCCTGCTGCATCGGTCACACTATATGTCAGCACAGTGGAATCTTTTGGTGACAGGAGAATCACGGTAGCCGCCTCCACCGGTTCTTTTTCTTTGCCTACAGCACGTCCTGTATAGCGGAATGTGCCATGTTGCAAAGCTTCGACAAAGAATCGACCCCCTTTCTGCATTACCGACACGGGATTCATACCTACGGCCTGACGAAGAGCCTCGTATGGATTGTCAGTATTTATTGTGGCGGAAGTTTTGTAGTTGCCCAACTCATTATAAATAAAATTAAGATATAAAGATGGATGATCCTCCGCCATACGGTCTAATGCTTCCGAAAGGGGGGTATTCCTGAAGTTATAACGGAATGTATCGGCATGCACGGCCATAACGCATAGCATTGCCGACAATAGCAATATTATCTTTTTCATCATTGGTAAGTTGTTGTCGTTAGTCGATGGTTATGGTATTATCGTTGAGACGGAGATTTATCCGGTCAAAATTGTTAAGTTCATCTACCACCTCTGTCAATGGAAGAGATTGGTCCCATTTATAATACAGATGTAAATCTTTTGTGGCCTGATTGTTGAAATCAGCTTTCACGCCGTAGTATTCGCATATTACGTTTATAACATTCTCGAAGATCTCATCTTTGAACGTTACGATTTCAAAGACCTTTACTGCCTCTTGTGGGGTTATGGAGTCTTCGGTGGTTACTTTCGCTGTGCGTATTATTTCGGGGTTTGCCGAGTCTACAATCTCCTGCTTCGGAGTGTCATGTCGCTCAAGAGCGTACTTGATTCCCACAGTAGCGGCTACAACCGCAAGAGATGTTACGATAGCGAGTGCAATCACGGCAGCTGCGTGGCGATTGAATAAGTCGGGGAATATCTTTAGAAAGCGCTCTTTACGATTATTATCGGTAGTTTTCTCCTCTAAATTATTGGTTCTCATGAAGTGATCCCATTCTTCATCAAGATTATAGAGTGGGGGCTGAGCAACTGCTTCTGAGGTTTTCCGTAATAGATTATACAACTCAAGCGTGTCGGGATCGCTGAGCAACACAGCGAGTTCCTCATCAGAAAAGCGATCCGGATGTTCTATAGCTTCAAGAAGACGGTCGGTGTTATCGTTCATTTCCGTTAAAGTTTTGACGTAATACATTAAGTGCATGACGAAGATGTTTATAGACGGCAGCTTCCGAAATATTCAATTTCTCCGAAATTTCTCTATAGGATAAACGGGAGTTGAATCTGAGTTTTATCACCCGGCGTGATTGTTCAGAAAGTTTATTGTCGATGATTGAGTTGAGCAGGGCGATATCCTCTTCATCAGGCCACTCCTCATCTTCTATCTCTTTAAAATCAAGCGCATAGAGTCTGTTAATGCGATTTCGCATGGAAATCTTGCGGATATAATTCAGGCATGCATAGCGCACACCTTGGAGCAGGAATGCCGGAGAAACCTTGTCGGGGCTATTCGTCAGCAGAGAAGCGAATTGCTCGTGGACAATGTCTCGTGCCACTTCGCTGTCATGAATCAACCGGTTAGCGAGTGTGAGCATTGCGGGATAATTGCTTCGGAAAAGCTGTTCTATGTCGTTTCTTGTCATCATACGTCTATAATAAAACGTAACTTCGGCATTTCCCAACCCTAACAATGTATTTTTTTATATTTTTTTGAATCGGTATTGATCCGTCGGGACGCGAATGTGGACGTAAAATTTGTATGAAAAAGAGAGACGATGCAACCTTTATGGATGCATCGTCTCCGAATTGCAGTCAGTGGTGAATATGAATAACAAGTTTTACACTTAGTTAAAATTGAGTGTGAAGGTATCAATCAAGCTGCCATTCAAAAATGCCGGCAGAATTGTCGTCAGGAAGAACAACCTCGAGCTTCATAGATGAGGTGGTCACAGGATCGAAGTTGACAGTATTCGCCACGCCTTTCTGTGTGCCGAAGTTGTCGGCACCGGTTACAGGTTGCCAGTTACCGGAAGCATCTTTGTAATAGAGGTTCCATGATTTCGGTACGCGACAACCGCCCCAAGGACCGTCATCATACCAATAGAGTGTGGCACTCTGAACTTTTTGGGCAGTAGGAAGCTCGTATGTGATCCATTCGGTAGTGCCCTGTTGTGGCCACCAGTGGGTATAAGGCACAGAACGGTCGTTCTCATCCTTCGGCACGAGGCGGTCATTGAGAGAGGAGAGTGA
>CAZPHL010000003.1:0-39348 GCA_964586465.1 uncultured Sangeribacter sp. | reverse complement strand
GGTTTATTCTTCACCCAACCGGGTATACGGAGCTTCAGGTCAAACAGGCCGGCGTTATTCTTATCTACAGTGACAGTGACGTTACCGTTCCAGGGATAGTCGGTCTGCTGGCTGAGCACCACCTTTTTACCGTTTACATCAAGATCGGCATTGTTCGACATGAAGAGGTTTACATAAACGTCATTACCTTTAACAGCGTATACATATCCGGGGAGGGAAGGGATGAATCGAGCGATATTGGAGGGGCAGCAAGCACAACCGAACCAAGGCTGACGCTGATGCTGGCCCATACTTTCGAGCGGGTTGGGATAGAAGAAGCTGCCGCCATCGAGAGCTACACCGGAGATGAGACCATTATAAAGCGTACGTTCGAGTACGTCATAATATTTGGAGTCACCGTGGAGGAGGAAGAGACGGTGGTTGACATACACGTTGCCGATAGCAGCACAAGTCTCGCAATATGCCGACATATTGGGAAGTTCGTAGTTTGCGCCGAATGCTTCACCGTTGCTTGTGGCACCGATACCGCCGGTGATATAGTATTTCTTGCCTACAATATTATCCCAGATGCGGTCGATGGCGTTGATATAGGCGGTGTCGCCTGTGAGAGCGGCGACATCCGCCATACCGGCATACATATAAGCGGCACGCACGGCATGACCTACAGCCTCATCCTGATCGATGACCGGTTTGTGAGCCTGTGAGTATTCGTCAGTACGTGAAGTGTGGCCGCGTTTGTCAAGGAAATATTTAGCCTGATCGAGGTATTTTTTGTCACCCGTCACGAGATAGAGTTTTGCGAGAGCCATCTCTGCAATCTGATGACCCGGCACACGAGCCACCTGACCCGGACCGTCACCGATTTCACGGCAGATACAGTCAGCATATTTCTTTGCTATGTCAAGGAAGTTGGTTTTCCCTGTGGCTTGATAGTGGGCTATAGCTCCCTCTACCATGTGGCCGAGATTATAAAATTCGTGAGAGAGATCTTCCACCTTTTCCCAACGTTTTGAGCCGGCCCATTCATGAGGATGTTTGGGATTCATGGTGCGTGAAGTGTAGAGATAGCCGTCGGGTTCCTGAGCGGCAGCCACTATCACGAGCACACTGTCGATATAGTTCTCCAGTTTCGGGTCGGGATAAGTCTGGAGCAGGTAGCTGGCCCCTTCGATTGTTTTGTAGACATCGGTATCATCGAAAGCAAGACCACCTACAGTGATAGTGTCAGAAGGATGAGCGGCTTTTACGAAGTTTTCGTAACGTCCGGTTTCCTCACATTTGCTGAAAGCGAGAGGTATGGTGACTTCTCGACTGGCTTTGAGACGTTGTCCCCAGAAATCATCGGTGACTTTCACAGATGTAAATGGGACCGGGTCAATTGGATAGCCGTGATTAGACTTCGGGCTTTTAGCCATTGTCGGTAGGGCCAAGGAAGTCAGGATAGCGGCTGCAATTAGTTTTTTCATGATTGTTATTTTGTTAGTTATTCAAACGGGATATATTCGTCGGATAGCCGTAGGGAGTGTATATAGCCGGTGAAAGGCCATTCTTCTTCGGCATTACGACCGAGGGTGACGTATTGAACGGGTTTGACGAGGAGTTGGATATCTTTCTCGCTTACGAGTTTGCCGTTAATGTAGACTTTCTCAATGCGTCCGTCAAAGCAAACGTAGATATGCTGCCACTCTCCTTCATATTGTTTAGCGATGTTGTCGGTGGTTTGCTGCTGAGGCCGTTCAATTTCTCCGGTATTGAAGGCTGCCTCTGCACCGATTACTGAGAGGTCTACGTCGGAGGGATCGAAATGGCGTGGCAGCTCTCTTGGTTTGTTGCCTGCTGCCTCCGGGCCCCGAGAGGAATATTTACCTTTTTTAGCTTTGATATCCTTGTGAGCTCTGATATTGGCATTGGGGTTGGAGAGAGACTGACGGAGATAGGCATCGTTCCAACCTGCGTCTTCATACCAGCCGTAATGGTTCATGATGCCGCAACGGGGCTCCGTACCGTTTACACCCATTATCTTTTCCATCTCATCATGGGTGGTGGTAAAATCGGCATAGCACTCGTTAAGGTCCATCTGAGGATTCAGGATTACAGCTTCAAGAGTGTAGGGGGCATTGTCGCGGACAGTGGTCGGGAGCGGGAAGTTTGAGCGGTAGAAATTATTACCGTCAAAGCGGAATGCTTTCTTACCTTTTATCTCTTCCACGATAGCCGGGGATGAGATACTTCCGTCGGCAGCCGGCACGGAAATGGCTTCGAAATAACCGTCGATACAGCCGAGATTAGGGATGTAGCCTACAGTGTCACCGGCATTGAATGAAGAGGCGTTGATATCGACCAATCTGCCTTTACTCTCACGGTCGGCCACGGGATTGCGGCGGATAGGATTGGTGGCATCAAATTTTTTCTCGGCGTCGGTGAGTTGCCAGTTATACAGGCGTACATCAGCGAGAACAAGCGGTTCACCGGCCGGAGCTGAAATGGTTACTTTACCTTTGTTGAGAGACCCATCAAGACTTACGGGCATCCATTTGCCATCCTTGTAGGTAAGAGCTGAGGCGGTGTGGGGCAACGCGGGGTCAATTACAGCAGTCTCCATCACCAGTTCAGTACCGGGAGTCAGCACCAAGGCCTCACGTCCGTCAATTCTTTTAGATGAGGCAAATCCTTTGGCGAGAGAGAATTTACCACCGAGCTGACCCTGATTGTTGACCCACTCGCGTCCGTTCCAGTCAGACCCTGTAAGTCCTATCCATTGTTGTGGAAGCTTGGTTTCGAGAGTATCGAAAACCTTTACATTCCATAACGCCCCATTGAAACCGGCTTTTTCGCCTCCTGTAGAAGTGATGCGCACATAACGGGCTTGCTTGTCACCGAAGTCAACCATAGGTGAGCCGGCAAGACGGTTTGACCTTTTGTCAGAGAAAATCTCCCAGTTCTTACCGTCGAGGGATGTCTCGATAAGATATTGATAGAATTGTGTGCCATACTCCCATTGAGTGAGTATAGTACGAATGTTCTCATTTTTGCCCAGATCAATTTCAATCCATTCCTGACCCATTCCGGCAGGGCGCCAGAGAGTGCCGTTATTGTCATCGACAGCATACTCCGGACGGAAGTTATCGTCATAGTTTGAGGAGGCGGTGACCTTCTTACCGAATGCCAGATTATTTTTGGAAACTGTGGGTGTGCCAAGATAACCGATACCATCATGAGTGGGTTTAATCGGAAGAATACGACCATCTTTGGTGAACTCCATCTTGTCTACACAGATCTGCCTGTGGAAGCCACGGTTGGAGTGAGGATTGTCGTGACGGTGATATACAATGTAGTAATCATCACCATCCTGCATCACGCTGTGGTGACCCGGACCGTGAACCGTGCCGTCGTCATTTGTCTCAAGTATACATCCCTGATAGGTGTAAGGACCGAGAGGATTGTCGGCAGTGGCATATTGCACACGATAGGTATGGTCGTGACAGGAATCGGAGGAATACATGAAATAGTATTTTCCATCCTTTTTGAGCACGAAGGGAGCTTCAAAGAAATCCGTGACTTCAGTATTGGGGATGAGACGGGTTTCAGTGAAGCCTTTCATATCGGGAGTAAGTTTACCGGCACCGCAACCGAATCCGTCATATATTCCCCAGGTTCCCCAGTACATATAAATAGATCCGTCGTCATCTACGAAAGTCTGCCCGTCGAGGGTTATGGCATTGGTTACGAATCTGTCAGGCACCAATACGGCTTCACTTTCACCAAGGATATTCTGCCATGGGCCACGTGGCGTCTCGCTGACACCGACATGAATCTGACACGGCTGGCAATATACATAATAATACATATTGTCATTGGTGTTGTGAATCACATCAGGCGCCCAGATCCAATGGGAATCGGGCCAGTTCATCGGCATGAGAGTCCAGTTGACGAGATCCTTGCTCTGCCAAAGTTGAGCAGGACCAAACCCTGCGCCGCTTCCGTCGGTTGTGGCATAGACATAGTAGGTATCGCCGAATTTCTTAAGAGTAGGATCGGCGAAATACCCCGGGATCATAGGGTTGAAAGCACCCGGAGAGTTATGCTGCATATCTTTTGGGGCTGCATACACAGCAATAGGGCATAAAGCAGCCATCGCCAGAGCCGATGCAAGAAGAGGTGTATTCAGAAAATTCATGATTGGAAGGTTGATAGTTCAGACACGGAGGCGTATCACTTTTTGATCTCGTATCACTTTTTGATTTTGAGAGCGAAGCCACCGCCGGGAGCGAGACGGAGAGATTTGCGGGTGTCAGGCTTGGCAGTGAATTTCTCCACGGCATAGTCACGGCCTTGTTTGTCGGCATTGACACCGTCACGGAAGAGAACTACCTCGCAAGATGCACCGGCAGGCAGGAAGGAGAAATCGAGTGTATAGTCACGTGGATTCCAGTCGGTCTGTCCGGCAACATACCAGGCATCCGGAGCCTCGCGCAAAGTGACGATATATTCTCCCATTTTGCCGTCGAGGATACGTGTGGCATCAAATACAGTGGGTATTGAGGTGATAAAATCAGTACATTCCTGATTGTCAAGATAGTTGGATGGTGCATCGGCCAGCATAGTGAAAGGAGAATCCTGCACTATATAATTGGCAATCTGATGGCAGCGGGTGCCCTGACTCATCGGAGAGGAATAGATGGCTTTCCAATCGGCTTTTGAGGCATTGAGCATCGCCCCCGGAGTGAAGTCAACCGGGCCGGCCATAAGGCGGATATAAGGGAAGGTGACATCATACTCAGGCATATCTACCGAAGGATCACTCCATTTCATTTCCTCCATACCGAAAACGCTTTCAAAATTGACGATATTAGGATAAGTGCGGTTAAGACCTGTCGGAGGATAGAATCCGTGGAGATCGAGCATGAGGTTATTTTTAGCTGTGGCATCGGCTATGCGATAGGTCATCTCGGCGGCTGTCTGATCGTTACGGTCAAGGAAATCCACCTTGAATCCTTTGATGCCCATATCGGAATACTTTTTACATGCTTCTTCAAGCTGAGAGTCGAGCACGTTGAAGACAGTCCACAGCCACAGACCAACGCCTTTCTGATTAGCGTAATCAACCAACATCGGGAGGTCGATTTCAGGGATAGTAGTGAGCATATCACCGCTTGCGGGGACATACCAACCTTCATCGAGAACTACATATTCGATGCCATTGTCGGCTGCGAAGTCTATGAAATACTTATAAGTATCGTTATTTATACCTGCTTTGAAAGGAACATTGCGCAGTCCCCAGTCGTTCCACCATTCCCAGGCAGATTTCCCCGGTTTGATCCAGGATGTGTCGGCCACACGTGAGGGGGATGCGAGAGTGTAGACAAGGTTGTTGACAGGCATCTGGCGGTCATCGGTTGTCACGGCTAATATACGCCAGGGGAAATTCATTTTGCCGGGTGTCTTGGCGATGAAATTCTCACGTTCGGTGACATACTCCTGCTTACGCCAGGGATAATAGTCGGTTTTCGCGGGATAGGCTGCGAAACGTGCCGAGATAGTGTTGGAAAGAGAATCGGCAGTGACGAACATACCGGGATAAGCCTCCACATCACTCTCCATGAGAGAGAGTTTCAGACCGTTGCCATAATCGGCCACAACAGGCAGGAAAGCGAGTAGGGGAGAGGCGGAGGAAGCCGGGGTGACAGAATAGAAATTCTGGAATGCCATGGCTTCCGGATTCTTCGGATTGGTGGAGTGGGCTATGTATAATGTCGGATCTCCGGCAAGCGCATAATCTGCGGTCTCGGAAAGAATCGTCAGCGGTTTTTTAGAATCGGTGGAGTAACGGTAAGCAACCCCGTCATTAAAGAGACGGAAAGTTAAAGTCTGACCGTTGGAAAGGCGTAATGAAAGATCGTTCCATTCGGCATTGATTGAGGGGGTGTGATGGAACGGGGCTTTGATTGTCTCCTTTATATTCTTCTTAAGGGAAGAGGATTTGATTTTCGGGACAACAGAATTTCCTTCAGTTGACAGAGCTATGACCGAGGGACTGAGAAGTTGTTTGCCATCGTATGACAGCGACAGACGCAGACCGTCGGCATCGTCGACAAGTATTGAGATTTTCCCGGAAGGGGAGTTGGCTTCAACCGACTTGGCCGACACGGAAACAGAGGCAGCCGGGATAAGCAAACAGGAGAGAGAAAGAATTGTTGATGCTACTTTCATGGTCAGATATAGTTCGTGATGTGGGTTATGTGACAATATAAAAATTATTGCACTGCAAAGATACAATAAAGATTTCTGACATGGTGAGAAAAAGTGTACAAACTTATATGAATATTGTCTAACTTAACGGGTTGGATGATTTTATTGGACGATTTTAACGTTTTATTGGACGATTTTATAGTTAAAAATTATTTAATGAATATTAACTTTGCGACAAAATTCAAACAACCGTAACATAATCACTAACGTTGACCACCAACAGACATGAAACTCAACTTCCCAACCTTGATGATTTCCTGCTGCGGAGCCATGGTAGGTTTCGCCGCTTGTACCGGAGCTGAGGCATACGAAGCACCCGAGGCGCCCGTGAAGGAGGTAGCCTTCACCCAAGTACATATCGATGACAATTTCTGGGCACCACGTATCGAGACAAACCGTAAGGTGTCGATACCGTCAGCTTTTAAAGAGTGTGAGAAGAACGGCCGCTTCGACAACTTCGCCATAGCCGGCGGACTTAAGAAGGGTGAGCACCAAGGTGACTTCTCCTTTGACGACACCGATCCCTATAAAGTGATTGAGGGGGCTTCCTATTCTTTGGCTGTAGAGTATGATCCTAAACTCGACGCTTATCTTGACAGCGTCATCAATATCATCGCAGCCGCTCAGGAGCCTGACGGTTATCTCACGACATGCGTCACCAATAAATGTACCCGTCTTTCCGGTTGGTGGGGAACTCATCGCTGGGAGAAGATCAATAGCCATGAACTTTATAACAGCGGTCATCTCTATGAGGCAGCGGTAGCCCATTATCTCGCAACAGGCAAACGCTCACTTCTGGATGTCGCCATCAAGAACGCTGATCTTGTCTGCAAGACTTTCGGATATGGAGAGGGTCAGATCACATATCCCTCCGGACATCCTATCATCGAGATGGCTCTTGCCAAACTATATAAGGTTACCGGTGACAAGAAATATCTCGATCAGGCAAAATATTTTGTTGAGGAGACAGGCCGTCTCACCAACGGACGTCGTCCGAGTCCCTATTCACAAGATCACAAGCCTATCCTCGATCAGGAGGAGATTGTTGGCCATGCGGTAAGAGCCGGTTACCTTTATTCCGGAGTAGCCGATTATGCAGCTCTTGCTCAGGACAGCGCTTATTTCGATGCCATCACCCGTATATGGGATAATATGGCATCCAAGAAACTTTATATTACCGGTGGCATCGGAAGCCGTGCACAGGGTGAGGGTTTCGGTCCAGAATATGAGCTTAACAACCACACTGCATATTGCGAGACTTGCGCCGCCATAGCCAACGTTTACTGGAACTATCGTATGTTCCTTGCTACAGGTGATGCCAAATATGCCGATGTTTACGAGCGTGCCCTCTATAACGGTGTGCCTTCAGGCGTGTCTTTGTCAGGTGATAAATTCTTCTATGACAATCCATTGGAGAGCATGGGTCAGCATGAACGTCAGGCATGGTTCGGATGTGCCTGCTGTCCGGGCAATGTTACCCGTTTCATGGCCAGCATACCTCAGTATATGTATGCCACTCAAGGTGATGATGTCCTTGTAAACCTTTATATACAGAGCACAGCTGATATCGCTACAGATAATAATAAGGTGAAACTTGCTCAGACTACAGAATATCCGTGGAAAGGCAATGTGACACTCACAGTAGATCCCGAGCAGGAGGGTGAGTTTGCACTTCGTATGCGCATACCCGGTTGGTCTGAGGATGCTCCGGTTCCCACCGATCTTTACAGTTACACTTCCAAACCATCCGCTAAATATGAGGTTAAGGTTAACGGTAAGAAAGTGACTCCTATGACAGGCAACGGTTACGCCACTGTGAAACGCCAATGGAAGAAGGGTGACAAGGTAGAGTTATCCCTCCCTATGGATGTGAAGCGCGTGAAAGCCAACGACAATGTTGAAGACGACAAGGGTAAACTCGCCATACAGCGTGGTCCGGTGATGTACTGCCTTGAAGGTCAGGATCAGAAAGACAGTCTCGTATTCGATAAATATCTTCCCGACGGAGTGAAATTCGCAGAGAACTATGATGCAAATCTTCTCAATGGTGTGATGACGCTCAAGGCTACCGGCAAGAAGGTGCTCGCCGACGGCACTGAAGAGGATGCAGAACTCATGGCTATCCCTTACTGCACATGGAACAACCGTGGTGTAGACCAGATGGCCGTATGGATTCCCGAAAGCAAAGACTATGCAGTGGCAAAACCCGAACCCACACTTACTACTACAGCTATGATGTATAGCGAACCGACTCAGCAGAGCACTGATATACCCGCTGCCACCTCCAATCTTAACTGGGGCTGGGGCTACAACGACCAGTGGGAGCCGAAGTCAAGTGCCGATACTTCCAAGCCTTACCATTACTGGTGGCTCCGTGAAGGCACCACAGAGAATATCTGCTATCGCTTCAATGAACCTAAAGAGGTAAGCAATGTAGATATCTATTGGCTCGCATTCGATCATTACGATGGTGATTATGAGACTCCGGAGAGCTGGGAACTCTATTATCGTACAGCCGACAACCGTTGGGCGCCTGTGAAGGCTAAAGGAGAATACGGTGTAGAGAGAGATAAATATAATCATCTTGAATTTGAACCTGTCACCACCACTGACCTGAAGGTACAGGCGAAGCTCCGCGACGGCAAGAGCGGTGGTGTAATCGAGTGGAAAGTATCATAAATTTAGTTTATGGTTTATAGTTTATGGTTTATGGCAAAATGAATGTTTAGACTATGGATATGTTCTTTGGATTTGAAAGGTTAGACATTTGGCAGAATTCGAGAATATTGGTAAAGTATATTTACCAAATTGTAGCAAAATTCAGTCAAGAGGAGAAATACGGTCTTTCAGATCAGTTAAGAAGAGCAGTTATATCCATCCCTTCTAACATAGCGGAAGGGTCCGGACGGTATTCAGTAAAAGAGAAAATCCATTTCATAGAAATAGCCTACGGCTCCCTCATGGAGGTGGTGTGCCAAATCATGTTAGGCTTTGATTTAGGCCTTATCTCAAAATCTGATAAGGAGCAGATTCTCTCAAAAGCTGAAATATTAACTAAACAGATTTCCGGCTATCGTAGAAGCCTCGTAAATCAATTAGCCACTAAACCATAAACCCTCACCCATAAACCACAATAAACAATAAACCATACACAATAAACTAATAAATAACCTTATCATCTTTATGAAACCGCGAACATTAACACCGATTTTCAGCAAGAGCTTGCTGAGATTAGCGGCTTTAGCATGCCTGGGTTGCGCAATCGGCATCCCGGCTGCTTATGCGGAGCCTCTGCCTTTGGTGGCCCCACAGGCAGAAACCGGTGCAGTCACCGGCGTCATAACCGATTCCGAGGGTGAACCTCTGATTGGTGCGACAGTGCTCGTGAAAGGTACCTCTACAGGTACCGCCACCGATATTGACGGTAAATTCACCGTTAATGCTCCTATAGGGAGTGAGCTGCAGATCAGCTATATCGGTTATCAAACCAAAATCATTAAAGTAGAAAGAGGAAAACTCAACTTAGGCAACGTAGTGCTTGCATCCGACTCACAGCTTCTTGATGACGTTGTGGTGATCGGTTATGGTACGCAGAAGAAGGGTGATGTTACCTCTGCTGTCGCATCCGTTAAGTCTGAAGACTTTACACAGGGTGCTATCGGCGATGCTGCCGAGCTTGTGAAAGGTAAGGTAGCCGGTCTTACCATTTCCAAGGGTTCAGGTGACCCTAATTCAGAATCAACAATCCGTCTGCGTGGTCTGATTTCACTGGAGAATGGCTCAACCCCTCTTGTACTTATTGACGGTATCGAGGGTGGTCTCGGCACAGTTCCTCCCGAGAATATCGAGAGTATTGACGTCCTTAAGGATGCATCCGCAGCCGCTATTTACGGTACACGCGGTGCTAACGGCGTTATCCTTATTACTACCAAGAACGGCTCTCGCGACAGCAAGACAACTGCCTCTTACAGCGGCTATGCTTCCTGGGCTAACCTCGCGAAGAAGCACAAATTCATGACTCCTGATCAGATTCGTCAGGGTCTTACCAACTATTCCGACCGTGGTTATGACACAGACTGGCTTGATGCTATTACACGCACCGCTTTCACCCAGAACCACGATTTCCAGATCAGCGGCGGCAACTCCACGACCTCTTACTCGGGAAACTTCTCATATCGTAAGGCTGAAGGTGTGATCCTTACTACTTTCAATGAGGAGATGAAGATGAATTTCGACATTTCTCATTGGTTCTTCAACGATATACTGAAAGCTCACCTTAACCTTGTGAAGGGTATTCATAAGGATGGTGCCTTGAATGCCGGTACGGAGATTTATCGTCAGGCCATCATGCGTAACCCGACAGAGCCTATCTATGACTCAGACGGACGTGCATACGAGAACTTCGGTATCACCTACTATTATAACCCTGTAGGTTTGATCGAGGAATTTGAGGGAGAATATAAGTCAGAGTGGACCCGTATGAGCGGTGACCTTACTGTAGAACCGATAAAGGGTTGGCAGACAAAACTGTTGCTCTCAACCAACCGTTCAAACGCCCATAATGCTTATTTCCGCACTTCAGATTATCAAAGCCACCGTACAGACGGCAAGACAGGCGATGCCGGCCACAGCTACAGCTACTCTCAGTCGAACCTTATCGAGGTGACTTCAAACTACCGCAATACCTTCAATGGTGTGCATCGTCTCGATGCTCTTGTAGGTTACAGCTGGCAGGAGAATATGTATGATGGCTTCAGTGCGTGGAATGCCGACTTCAACAACGACTTCTTCAAATACAATAATATCGGTATCGGTCAGGAGTTGAAAGAGGGTAAGGCTTCTATGGGTAGCTACAAGAACGATAACAAACTGATCGGTTTCTTCGGTCGTGTAAGCTATGGTTACGATAACCGCTACAACATCCTTGCCTCTATCCGCCGTGAGGGTTCTTCAAAATTCGGTAAGAACCATAAATGGGGTAATTTCCCGTCAGTCTCAGCCGGTTGGAATATTATGAATGAGGATTTCTGGCATAACCTTCCCGTGGCTTCATGGTGGACACAGTTCAAGCTCCGTGCCGGTTATGGTGTAACAGGTGTGATTCCGGGAAGCTCGTATCTTTCGCTTACCAAATATGCCTATAAGGGTTATTTCTACAAGGATGGTAAATGGATGCATGGTCTTCAAGTTGATCAAAACCCAAACCCCGAATTGAAGTGGGAAACCTCCCATGAGGTAAATGTAGGTCTCGACTGGGATATGTTTGACAGCCGTTTCGGTGGTAGCTTAGATTTCTATAACAAGGAGACACGCGACATGCTCTTTGAGTATAAGGTGCCTGTTCCACCAAACCTCGTTACACGTACCTTGGCAAACGTGGGTAAGATGCGCAATACAGGTGTAGAACTTCTTCTCCGTGGTGTACCCGTGCGTAATAAAGATTTCGAATGGAACACTACTTTAACTCTTTCTCACAACTCCAATAAACTGGTTTCACTCTCAAATGATTTGTACCAGACAGATAATGAGCAAGATGTAGCAGGTCTCGGTGAACCTATTTCTCAGAATACTCAGCGATGGGAGGTTGGTCAGTCTCTTGGTCGCTGGTTCGGCTTGAAGTCAGTAGGTGTAAGTGAGAACGGCCGTTGGCTTGTGGAGCACCCCGAAACAGGTGAAGTGAAAGAGCTTACAGACGATATGCTTCCTGACACAAGCTGGCGTCATCATCTCGGCGATGCATTCCCGAAACTATATCTCGGATGGAACAATACTTTCCGTTACAAAGGATTTGACCTCTCGATGCAGTTCACCGGTCAGTTCTTCTTCAAGATATTGAACGAGGCACGTGCTTATTACGAGAACAACTCGGTTAACTACAACCGTCTGCAGTCAGTGCTCAAAGCACCTTACGGTGACCGTGTTCTCGCCGGCAATCAGAAACAGACATTCGTAAGCTATTATCTTGAGAATGGTGACTTCCTGAAGATGACAAACCTTACTCTCGGTTACAATGTGCCTCTGAAGGAGAATAAGTTTATCAACGGTATCCGTATCTATTTCTCAGCTGAGAATCTCTTCACTATCACCAAGTATTCAGGCCTTGATCCGGAGCTTTCGAACGGTTCTGTTTGGGCACCCGGTATCGAATGGCGTGACAACTATCCCACAACCCGTTCATACACTGTGGGCTTGAACCTTACTTTCTAATCTTACTTTTCTTGAACAATCATGAAAGCAATAAAAACATTAATATATTCCACTCTCGGAGCAGCGGCTATTTGTGGTGGTTTCGCTGCCTGCACCGATCTTGAGGAGCATCCATACGATGTAGTGGTTGAGGAGGGACATGAGTTTAACGCTGCCGAGCGTCAGGCCCTTTTCTTACCCGTCTACAGCTCCTTACGTGACTTTATTTGGGGCTGGTTCGGCTTTACCGACCTGGCTGATATGGCTTCCGATCTCTGGTGTGTGCCTTACCGTATCGGTATCGGCTGGGGCGACCTCTATGTGCCTACCCACACGCATCAGTTCCACAGTGAGATCGGTTTCTTCGAGACAGCTTGGACGAGAGCATATGCGGGTGTAAACGCTTGTAATAAACTTCTCCATGAAGACTATATATCCGTAGATCCCGATGCCATAAACGAACTTCGTGGATACCGTGCTCTATACTACTATTTCCTTTTCGATCTTTTCCGTAATATTCCTCTCGATACGGGCGACGTGAAAGATGATGGGTGGTTGCCTGAACAGGTGTCTCCACAAGAGATGTTTGACTTCATAGTGTTGGAGCTTAAAGATCTGGAAGGGGTCTATGGTAGTATGAAAGATCTTGGCCGTATGAATAACGCCACCATCAATATGCTTCTTGCCAAGATGTACCTTAACCACAATGCGTGGTTTTGTGACGATACTGATGATTCATGGTATAAGAAGTGTATTGATGAACTTAATAAGATCATCGATATGGGATATACTCTTGCGCCTAATTACTTAGATAATTTCCGCGAGAGCATCAGAACTTCTCCAGAGGTTATTTTCGGTATACCCTATGAAGATATATATGCCGGCGGTAATTACTATGCCAACCTCTGGATGTGTAACGCAGGACGTGCCACATGGGGTTTCAACGGTTGGGCAACCTCCGGTGGTGGTGCTCTTCCTCAGTTTATCGAATCATACGATGTAGATGACCAGCGTTATCCCGACTGCTGGATAAGCGGACCTCAGTTTGATGTTAATGGTGAACCAATATATATTGACGGAGTTCAGCTAAATTATACCCATGAGATGCGCTCTATAGATAATCCCGGTTGCTATGAGCAGGAGGGTGAACGCCTTGTGAAGTATGAGATTCTTGGCGGTGACAAGGGTTCAGGTTGTGATGACCAGGTGATTTTCCGCTATGCCGACGTACTTCTTATGAAAGCAGAGTGTCTGCTTCGCATCAATGGTTCTTATAATGGAGAGGGTGAGGCTTTGGCAGCTGATCTCGTTACTCAGGTTCGTCAGCGTAACTTCAGCAGTAATCCTGCCAAGGCTATCCGTACGGTTGCCCAACTTCGCGGAGGTAGCTGTTATGATTATGGCCATCGTGAGAATCGTGCCGAGATGGATCAGCCCGACGAATGGATCATCACTCATGAGGGTGGTTCAGACGTAATCATGGGCGGTCTGCTTGATGAGCTGGCCTGGGAATTTGTTGCCGAGGGTCACCGTCGTCAGGATCTTATCCGCTTTATGATGACTAACGGTTGCAATGTATGGAACGGTAAGTCATGGTTCTGCAAGGATGCCCTCACAGATCCGGCCGACCGTCATGCCGATGTATTCCCGATTGCTAAGACGATTCTTGACGGTAACCCGAAACTTCGTCAGAATCCCGGCTATGCCAATTAAAAAGCTGAATAATTCATCAGAAAAACTGACAAAAATGAAAAAGTTATATATTTATGTTGTGGCGGCCATATTGAGTTTTGTGGGGGTTAGTTGTAACAGCGACGAGCCTGCCGATGCTACCAGCAAACATGAGTATGCTGAGGGTGAGGCTCCCTATCTGCGTACCAATGCCGCTGCTACTATTACAGAGTATAAAGTATTCAATGTCCCTACGATAGATGAACCTCACTATATCTACTTGAAAGATTATGCTTCATATTTCCATAAAAATTTGGATATGACAGTTGATGAGGTTATGACAGCATTGGAAAGCGGAGAAGTAGTTATGTACAACATCAACACTTCACGTCAGCGTTGGGATCTTACTATTCCTAACAATGGAGAGTATGGTTGGTATTATACTGTCGGTGGACAAGTGGCTACCGAAGATGCTCCGGTTGCGTTTTCGTCTGAATTTGATCGCGAAAATAAACGAATCATTCTCCATGCCGTAAATAATCCCACAGCTGGAATCGTGACAAATCTTGATATGGGATTTGCAAAAGTGAATGGTAAGAATTTTGATGATTATGTTAGATTCTTAATTCAGATTGAGATAAAAGATCCTTCAATTGTTGAGATAGCCGGTATTGTTCCGACTGGTGATTGGTCAGCTTGGAATCTTAAATTCGCATCTATTGATGCTGAATTGCAAGCTGCATTAGGTCTTACTGCCAAGGAATTTATGGTTCTTTGGAATCAATGCGAACAGAATGGTGACAGCCGTGATACCGACCCGATTCAGATTTTCTTGCTTAATAATGGTGAGAGAGTAGTTGATGAAAGTGGCAAACGTCCGGTTACAACTACCAACTGGATGGGCTGGTGGCTTGATAGTGATCAGAATATTGTAAATTATGGCGCCTCATCTTGGATTTACCTTGAAGGTTCTGAAGCCTCTTTCAATTTCGGACGTCATCCGAATGTACCATCGGGAGAAACGGCAGTGATACTTGTGGATTTCGCTCTCACAGAAGATTTGAATAAACACATCACATTCCGTGTATCGTTAACTTTTGAATAATGTAAAATAGAGTGGGTCATAACATCGCCTATGACCCACGTAAACAACCTTAAAATGAAAACGACTTCACAATATAATAAATGGCTGCTCGGGGCAGGTCTTTTCTTAGCCGCTGCAACAATTACGTCGTGCGATAAGGAGGAGATATACGTAGAACCGATTCCCGAACAATTCAACGTGGCTGTTACAACTCTGAACGTAGAATGGAATGAGAAAGAGGGTGTAATTGATTTGGAAGCTAACGAGGATTGGAGAGCAGACTCTAAAGTAAATTGGATTAGTATAGATCCAAACAAAGGAAGTGTTGGAGAGGGCCGTGTGTATCTGATTCTTACTCCTAATCCTTACCGTCTTCCACGTACAGGTGATATAGAGGTAACTTGTGGTGAAGAGTCAATAATAATAACAGTTACCCAGGCCGGATGTACTGATGATTCAAAAGTGGCTCCTTGTGCTACTAATCTTGAGGTGGAATCACTTGATTACGCTACCGGAGAAATCTCATTCGCCACATTCTCAGAAATGATAGAGGGTAACCTCGGTCTCTCGATGGCAGAGTTCGGTCAGGGAGTTGATGATGAGGGTAATCTTGAATTCTTTATGGTTGACAAGGCCGGCAATTGGATTGAGGGTGGCACGGCCGGTACTCGTTGCAGTGCTTGGCTTGACGCTGATCTTAATTTGACAAACTGGGACGGCGCCGGTTATCCCGCTATCGCTACATTTATCGAGGTGTATGGTGGTGAAGACCCAACTTTGGTTATAGGTCGTGCTCCCGGTGTGCCAGATGATGCTGAATATACTCTCAATTTCGGTTTCACATTTAAAGATGACCACAGTAAATATTGTATCTTCAAGATTGATGTCGTATTCCCGGCAATGGATCTGAAAGGTGAGCTTGTAGCTACACATGATATTGATGTTACTGTGATTGCCAATGACGGCTATCAGGCTTATCCTGCCGTGTTTGATGCTGCTGAGGTTTGTGCTGAACTCGGTTGTAACTCTCTTGATTTGGTCAAGGTGGTTGCATACGATGAGGAAGGTGAATTCGTAGGCTATACAGCAGGTAATGGCTACTGGTATATGCCTGACGGCAGTATCGGAAACTGGGGCGAAGGTGCCGGCTGGTTTATCGAATATTGGGGTGATGGCCCTGACTCGGAGGATTATTCCTCATGGGCAGTAGGTCCGTTCCCCGGTGCCAACAATGTATCGGCTACCTCACAAATCGGATTCTGGTATAATGCCAAAGTCGTGATGTTTAACGTAAACGTCACAGTGACAGAGTAATCATTCTACGGTTAAAACCGTTTTAAGTTAAAAGTTTAAGGTTTAAAATTTAAGGCTTATTATGCTAACCTTAAATTTTAAACCTTAATTTTAAACCTTCAATTCTAATTAAATGAAACGTAACTATCTGCACATATTCGCCCTTTCGGTTGCCATGCTCGTTTGCGGAGGACAGTTCACTTCCTGCAGCGACGACAAGGATGATATCGTGGTGGAGGTAACCGGATTCGAATTATTGCCGGAATCGAAAGATCTTCCGTTCTCTTACGAAAACGAATCACAGACGGTATCTTTCACTGCAAAAGGCAACTGGAAAGTCGAACTTGAAAATGGTGTTGACTGGGTGTATTTCGCTCCTTCATCAGGAAAGAAGGGTAAAACTGCCCTGAAAGTAACAGTGGCCCGCAACACCGGTTCCTCCGCAAGGACTGCAACTTTCCACCTCGTGAGTGGTTCAGAGAGTGTGCCTTTCACAGTGCGTCAACCGGAATTCGGGGGTACACTGCCTGATATCGGTGAAGGAGAGAAGGGTACAATTGATCCGGCTACCATCCCTGATTATGATAAGTTTTTCTCAAATACAGAATGGGGTAAAACTATCCTTCAGAAGTCGGCTAAATTCTCCTTCGCACGCTATAAGTCATCGGAACATTTCTTTGTATTCTGGGCTCCCGAATTCGGTGATAATCCCAATGCTTCAACTGTGCCGGCCAATATGCGTGTCGACATAGATGATCTCCTTGCCAAAGCAGAGCAATTCTTTGAAACTAATATCAATAAATTGGGTATGGCTGTGCTTGGACAAGGCAAATCTACTCTTGATAATTATAAGATGCAGATTTATCTGCTGTATCAGGATGACTGGCTTGCCACAGGTTCCGGTTATGATGACGCCATAGGCGCATTGTGGATTAACTCTTCTACATGTCAGCCTGTGGGTTCTACCATTGCCCATGAAATCGGCCACTCATTCCAATATCAGACCTATGCCGACCGTGTTCAGACACAAGGTGTCGCCAATGACTACAAGAGCGGTTTCCGTTATGGTTTTGTCGGACCTGACGGTAGTGGCAACGGTGGTTGTGGCTATTGGGAGCAGTGTGCTCAATGGCAATCGTTCCAAGATTATCCCGAAGAGCAGTTCACTTCTTATAATTTCCAGGTATGGCTTGACAATTGTCACCGTCATTTTCATCATGAGTTCCAGCGCTATGCCTCTTATTGGCTGCAAAGCTATTGGGTAGAGAAACATGGTGTTGAGGCTTACGGACGCATCTGGCGTGAAAGTGAGGCTCCCGAGGATGCAATCATGGCGTATACCCGTATTTTCAACGGTAATGACTATAACCTCACGCGTGAAGAATTGTTTGACTACGCCATGAAGATGGCTACTTACGACATAGCCGGCGTGCGTGAATATAGCGACGGTTATCAGGACCGCTATAATCCGCAATTCGTAAAGAATGACAAGGGAGAATATCAGATCACTTATCAGAACTGTCCCGGGGCAACCGGTTTTAATGTGATTCCTCTAGTGGCTAATGCCGGAAAAGTGAAAGTCAATTTCCGTGGTCTGGGCTATGGCGAGACCCTTGCTGAAAAGGATAAGAGCAGCATTGAAGACGGCGACGGCAACCCTGTAGGCACTCCTACCAAGTACAACGCCTGTGGGGGAGCTGATAATATGGGCTGGAGATACGGTTTTGTAGCCCTTTCAGGTAACAAGCGTACATACAGTGAAGTCGGTAAAAATGCAGAGGGATCTCTGACTTTTGATGTTCCGGCAGGAACTGAGCAGTTGTATCTTGTGGTACAGGGTTCTCCGGAAGTTTATATGAGCCACGGTTGGGATGAGAATGAAAAGAATGATCCTCAGTTCCCATACGCCATCACTCTTGAGGGCACTCAATTGGCTAAATACATCGAGCCTGAGTATAACAAGGTAGATGATAACAACTTGGAGGTGAAGCTGACTATTCCTTTGGCTGCTCCCGGAGCATACTCAAGAGGCAATATCAGTCTTAATACCGACGAAGTCTGCAACTTCTTCAATCTCTCGGCTGATAAGTTCGGAGAACTGATTAAAGTGGGTGTTGAGCCGGCTGAAGGCACCATTGCATGCCGGGCTCTCAACAGCGACGGAAGCTGGAACATGAACGCCAGTGCCAACAACGGTTATTGGCTGGATGCGAAAGGAGACGAAGGTGTATGGACCGGAGGTTATATCTTCTTTGAGATAAACGGTGCGACACTCTCATACGGTGATCATCCGGAACAGATAACAGCAGGTTACACCGGGAGTCATACCATGCGTCCGGTTCTGACCTATACTAAAGATGGCAAGACGCTTAATGTGAAATATGTCATCACATTGAAATACTAATCGAAAAAGCACATTGTTTTCTTATGCGTTCGGGGAGACATTGTTGCACTGTCTGCAGTGTCTCCCCTTTTATAACTCCAATGTAGCAAATAGCACACTAACTAACCATAAATCAATTCCGGATTTATCAATAAGTATATAACTAACTGAGATATAAGAGTAGATATTTAACTGATATATAAATTACATAATTATTTCTTAATATAACCCGAATATCATGAAAAAGTACAGACAGATTCTTGTTTCGTTCGGAATGGCAGCATTGCCTGCAGTGGCAATGAGCCTGCTTCCTCAAACTGTAGCGGCTCAGGTGGTTGATCCCTCAGAGTCAGGAACTATAGCCCTCAATGACGAAGAGGCTTATAGAGTCAAGACGGATATTCCTGTCGTTACACACAAGGGTAAAGAGGTTTATATACCCAATGATTTACGAAAGATGGATCTCAATGATCCTAATTCGCAATGGAGTTATCACAGGATGGTTGAAACTCCCAACATAGTGCTTTTCTGGGCACCCGGTTTCGGCAACAATATCGCTACAGCTCCCGATTATGTGGAGAAGGAGGGTGATTCCACTCCCGGAGCTACGGGACAAGTGGGTAAAGCTCACAATATGAAAGTGGATCTTGCCAATCTGCTTGCCAAACTGGAATATTTCTATGATTATTTCTATAATGATCTCGCTTTCGTAAAGCCGGGCACCAAGGCCGATAAATATAAGATGATGGTCATGCTCGACTATTCTTTGGAGGGCACGGCCTACGGCGGGGATTATGACGGTCAGATCGGAGCTCTATGGATTGCCCCGAACCGGGTTCAGGATGAGACCCTCAATTGCATAGCGCATGAGTTGGGACACTCTTTCCAACTGCAGATTTCATGCGATGGTGAGGGCGACGCCTGGGGAGGTGCCGGAATGTTTGAGATGGCCTCCCAATGGATGCTCTGGCAGGTGAATCCCGATTGGCAGACAGATGAAAATTATCATCTGAATGCTTTCCGTGACCTTACCCATAAAGCTTTTCTTCATATAGACAATATCTATCATTCACCATACGTGCTTGAACTCTGGGGAGAGAAACACGGGCGGCCGATAATAGCCGAACTGTTCCGTCAGGGTCAAGTGGGAGAGGACCCGGTGATGACTTATAAGAGATTCACCGGTATCGATCAGAAGCAGTTTAATGACGAGATGTGGCATAATTATGCCCGTTTGATCAACTGGGATATCGACCGTGTGCGTGAGAATGCCAAACCATACGCCAATAAATGGAATACCAAACTTGTTAACGCAGGTGGAGGCTGGCAGCGTGTAGCTCCGGAGAACGCCCCTGAGAATTACGGATTCAATGCGATAGCACTTCCTGCACCGGAGCCGGGAAAAACCGTTAGTGTGGATTTCCGTGGAGAAGCAGGTATGAAGGGTTATTACACAAAGAATAAGCAGAAAGCCGGCTGGCGCTATGGTATAGTGGCTGTTGATTCCGACGGAAAGACTTATTATGGAAATATGGAATCAGCCTCCAAAGGTAAGGTGAGCTATACCGCACCGGAGGGAAAGAAGATCGAACATCTCTGGCTGGTGGTAATGGGAGCTCCGACAGAGCATTGGCGTAACGTAGACGGACCGGAAAATCCCGGTGATGCCCAATGGCCATACTCAATCAAGATAGTGGGTTGAAAAGCGGTCGGTTCGGAATAACCGGTTTATGATTTAGGGCTTTAGATTAACAGGAAGATTTAGGGAAATTATCTGTTTTGAGATGAAGAGGTTATTATTGGCAACGGTGATATCGGTGGCAGCAGTCGGAGCGACTGCCGCCACCTTTCAGGCGCCGGATTTGAAATTTATTCATTACACCACGGCTGACGGTCTGTCGTCGAATTGTGTGAGAGCTATCGTACAGGACGAGGAGGGTTTCGTTTGGTTTGGGTCAGACGGAGGACTTGTCAGGTTTGACGGCACTTCCTCGAAAGTCTTCACACCGACCGACGGTTCCGGTAATGACTATCTGTATGTGCTCTCGATTTGTCGTTACGGCAGAGGACTTCTCGTAGGCACTGATCGCGGGGTCTACACCTATAATCCGGTAACCGAAACGTTTGTTCCCATGGAATTGACGTATTCACCGGGAGTGAACGGCACTATTACCGGTAATATCCATGACATAGAGATTGACCATAAAGGTAATGTTTGGGTCTCGGCTGAAAGAAAAGGAATATTCAGGATAAATTCCTCGGGCACTGTTACTGATAACTTCGTATTTGAAGAGGCTGATAATTTCTTAGGTGATATTTATGTGGATCCATCAGACATTGTGTGGGCCCTCAGTAATATTGCCGGAGCCGGAGTGTATCGTTTTGATGCTTCAAAACAAGAGTTCCGTGCTTTTGCCATATCAGATGCAGAGAATCTTCTCAGTCGCGGGGCATTGGCGATAACCGTGGACTCACACGGGGATTACTGGCTTGGAACATGGGAGAATGGTCTGGTAAGGTTCAATCCACGTACAGGTGAAGCGCAACGACTAACCAAACCGGATGACACTTGGAATGTATGGCATATTCAT
Organism: uncultured Sangeribacter sp.; assembly: GCA_964586465.1. Taxonomy (GTDB): domain Bacteria; phylum Bacteroidota; class Bacteroidia; order Bacteroidales; family Muribaculaceae; genus Lepagella. The sequence continues at coordinate 17,891 of CAZPHL010000003.1, read as the reverse complement.
TCGGTAACGGAATATGGTCCGACTACATTACTGGTGGGATCGGACAGCGGACTGACACTTGTAAATACAATTACCGGGGAATGTAAGGTATATAAATCTGATGAGCTTGACCATCAGAGTCTCAGTGACCGGTTCGTGTATCCGGTAACTATAGATGCCGATGGAGGACTATGGGTCGGTACGTTTTACCGAGGTGTGAATTATGTGAGCGCAAGGTCGGAGCGGTTCCGCCGTTGGCGCCATTCCCGGTTTGGAAACTCCATCAGCGGAAATATAGTATCATGTCTTTGTGAGGATCCTAAAGGTTATATCTGGGTAGGTACAGCTGACGGGGGACTTTGCCGTTACGACCCGGAAAAAGACAGTTATCAGGCTTATCCGCTCACATCGTCTAATGAACCGGAGAATGTCAATGCCCTTTGTCCGGATGACAAGCGACTATGGGTTGGTACTTATTCACGTGGCGCCGGTTGGCTTGATCCTTTTACAGGACGTTGGACTCCCGTATCAATGGAGGGGGTGGGGATGAATTACAGTTGCTATGCCATTTATAAAGATTCACAAGGAAGAATCTGGATGGGAGCGACAGAGACGTTGACACTATATAATCCGGAGAAAAACCTGTTTGAACCTGTGATCCGGCTGAATGCCTGGATCAATGGTATGGTAGAGGATAATGACGAGAAATTATGGATTTCCACACCCGGGGCCGGTGTATGTAAATATGATCTAAGAACAGGTGACATCAGAGTGTATTTGGCTTCGGATAAGCCGGGTAGTCTTCCGGTGAATCATATCAACAGTATTTCAAGAGACGAAAAGGGGAACATATCAGTGGCAACAACTCACGGAGTTTTTCTCTTTAACAAAAGAGTGGGCGGTTTCCAACAACTTTGTGAAAATATGCCAAGGCTCACCGCTCAATCTACAGCGCATATTGGCGATGACATGTGGGTGGCTACGACTTCAGGTTTGCTTAATGTAAGACCTGACGGCAATAGCAGACTATATGGGGAAAACGATGGGTTGAGCGACAATCAGTTCATGTCGGGAGCATCGCTTGTGGCCTCTGACGGTAAGATTTATTTCGGTACCGTAAACGGGCTTTCACGTGTAGACCCTCTTCTTCTCGGGGGCAGTGCTGCGCCTACACTGAAGTTTACCGGGTTGGATATAGTGAATAATCCGATATCCGTAGGTGACACTCATCTTCCGGCTTCACTGAATAACATCGATGAACTGGTACTTACACATGCTGACCATACTTTCAGTATTTATTTCTCGGCTTTGAGCTATACTAATCCCGGAGGAAACACTTATCGTTATCGATTGGAGGGCTTCGACAAGACGTGGCATGAGTCAGGAAAAGAGAACCGGGCCACCTATTCCAATCTGTCACCCGGTACTTACACCTTGCATGTGAAAGGAGCCAACAGTGACGGTGTGTGGAATGATGAGGGGATAAGTCTTAAGATTGTAGTCCGTCCGGCATGGTATATGTCTACGTTGATGAAGTTGCTCTACGTAATGATAGGTCTGGCGCTCCTTCTTTTCGTTGTGAAGTTGGTATTGAAAAGGATTGAACGCAACCATATCGTTGAACTTGACCGAATATCGAGCAATAAAGAGAAAGAGATGTTCAGGTCGAAGCTCAATTTCTTTACCATCGTGGCACATGAGATACGCACGCCTGTTTCGTTGATAATCGGGCCTTTGGAGAAGATATTGGAATCATCGGAGAAATTTACAGCTCCTGTGAAAGAGGATCTTAAGATAATCGACCGGAATGCCCGACGACTACTGTCGTTGGTGAATCAGCTGTTAGATTTCAAGAAAGTGGAAGATAACGCCTTGCCAATGGGTTTCCGTCATGAGAGAGTAGTGCCTTTGGTGGAGAGCGTGGCCGACCGATTCAGGCCTTCGTTGGAGCATAAGGGAGTGACTTTGAAAGTAGATTGTCCGGATCCTGACCTTACGGCCGACATAGATCCCGAAGCTATAACAAAGCTTGTAAGTAATCTTATCAACAATGCCCGTAAGTTTACGAAAGATCGGATAGAGGTTGAATGTAAGGCAATGCCTGACGGAGAACATTTCATGATCAGTGTCACCGACAACGGCATAGGTATTGAAAAAGAAAACCGTGACAAGATTTTCAAACCGTTCTTTCAGGTGCTTGACAACATCAATGAATCGAAAGGGGGTACAGGACTGGGTCTGTCGATTGTAAAGAGTGTGGCTGATGCACACGGTGGAACAATCGAACTCGACAGCACACCGGGTAAGGGCTCATGTTTCATGGCCATATTACCGTTGCGACAGAGTAGTGTGATTCCCTCGGATAACGGTACAGAAAATCTTGAAGAAGACGCAATCAAGCCGATGGCGGCAGTGGATAGTCCGGTAGATGATAAGCCTGTGTTGTTGATAGTGGATGATAATGAAGAGATGGTAAGTTTCATATCATCTCATTTCGATCAGAATTATAAGGTAGTGACCGCCGGCAATGGACGTGAGGCATTGGATCGTATGGGTAGAAATCAGGTAAGCATGATAATCTGCGACTGGATGATGCCTGTGATGGATGGTGTGGAATTTCTCAAGGCTATCCGGGAGAATGAGAATTACAGCCACATACCTTTTGTTATGTTGACTGCTAAAACCGACAATACATCAAAAATCGAGACGATGCGTCATGGAGCGGATGCCTATGTGGAGAAACCCTTCTCGATAAGTTATCTGGAAGCTCGCATAGACAATCTTCTTGAGATGCGTAAACGTCTTAGGGAAAAGTATTCACATTCACCGCTTGAACCGATCACCACTTTGGCACCTACACAGGTGGATAATGAATTGTTGACAAGGCTTCAGGAACTCATAGAGGAACATTTGGCTAATCCTGAGTTGAATGTAGATTTCTTGGCTGAGCAATTGGGCATCAGCCGAAGTGGCTTGTATGCCAAGATAAAGAGTCTGGCAGATGTTACTCCGCATGAGTTGATTCAGATTACGCGATTGAAGAAAGCTGCCGAGTATCTTGCCCAAGGTAAGTACAGGGTACAGGAGGTAAGTTACATGGTAGGTATAAACAATACCAGCTATTTCTCACGCCTCTTCCAGAAACAGTTTGGTGTGCGTCCCACTGAATTTCATAAATAACATTGGAATATCAAGAAGATAAAAAAAGACATCCACGAGGGTCAAGTGAATGACTTCGTGGATGTCTTTCTTATCTTCTTGTGATTAGTGGAGTTGGGAGAGGAGGGAGGCCATTTTAGCGGCTATCCGGGCGTTAGCCGGGTTGCCTATGCTGCCGAGATGCGTGTGATGTACCTCACGGGTGGGTTTGTAGGTGCCTTTCTGAACTGCCATGCCGACCTGGCGGTAAGCATCGCGGAAGGGTACGCCTTGAAGCACGAGACGGTTGACATCCTCCACTGTAAAGATGTAGTCGTAACGCGGGTCATCGAGGATACCATCTTTTACGGTAATGTGTTCAAGCATGAAGTCAGCCATGTCGAGACAATCAATCAGTTCGGTGGTGGCCGGGAAGACAATATCTTTCATCAACTGGAGATCACGGTTGTAACCTAACGGAAGATTGGCCGTGAGAATGGTCAGTTCGTTAGGGAGCGACTGGAGTCGGTTACATTTGCCACGCATTATCTCGAACACGTCCGGATTCTTCTTATGGGGCATTATGCTCGACCCGGTGGTGAGTTCATCGGGAAATTTCACGAATCCGAAGTTATTGCACATCCACATACATACATCCATAGCAAGATGACCGAGTGTGGAGGCAACCGCTGCAATGGCGGATGCTACAGCCCTTTCAGTTTTACCACGGCTCATCTGTGCCGCCACGACATTATAATGAGGATTTGCAAACCCAAGTAATTCGGTAGTCATTTCACGGTCGAGGGGAAACGATGAGCCGTAACCTGCGGCTGAACCTAAAGGATTCTGATTGGCTATGTTGTAGGCGGCTATTATCATCTGCATATCGTCGGTAAGAGCCTCGGCGTATGCTCCGAACCATAGTCCGAAAGAGGAGGGCATGGCTACCTGCAGATGAGTATAACCCGGCATAAGTTTATCCTTATGCTCTTCAGAAAGAAGCTGAAGACGGTTGAAAAGGCGTGACACGGCATCAGCTATGCGACGCAGTTCATCGCGGAAAAAGAGTTTCAGATCTACCAGCACCTGATCGTTGCGAGAGCGTCCCGAGTGGATTTTCTTACCTACATCACCAAGTTTTGCAGTGAGCAAGAATTCCACTTGTGAATGAACATCTTCCACACCATCTTCGATTACAAATTCACCTCGTTCAATCTGATCGGCGATTTCTTGCAGGGCCGGGAGCAGAAGATCAAGTTCTTCCTTTGTGAGCAAGCCGATTTTACAGAGCATTTTTATATGGGCCATGGAGCCTTGCACATCGTAACGGGCGAGACGGAGGTCAAGTTCACGGTCGCGTCCTACGGTGAATTTTTCTATAAGTTGGTCGGGCTGGAAGCCCTTGTTCCATAGTTGCTTCATTTGTGTAGTGTCGTTTTTAGAGAGGATTCTGGGTGGAGAGATGAAAGTCTTTTGTTCAGAGGAGATATGAGGGTTGTAATTTTAGACAATATCGTTTAACCCGTATATCAGTTGAGGGTAAAGATGAAGGGCTTCGTTGATTTCGGAGAGCAAGATAAACTCGTCGGCCGTATGGGAACGGGCCGATTCTCCGGGCCCCATCTTAAGTGAAGCGATGCCGTGCATGAGAGCCATGTCGGAAGTAGTGGGAGAGACAAACGGATTACGACCGAGGGCAACGGCACTTTTTACCAAAGGATGGTCAAGCGGAATCACGGAAGCATGGACACGGGTGGAACGGGGTGTTATTTCGCTCCATCTTACGGTGTTACGAAGGAGGTCTACTGTTTCCTCGTTAGTGTAGGCGTCTGTGGTGCGCACGTCAGTGACAAAAGTACACTTATCGGGCACGACATTATGCTGGGTGCCTGCCTGGATCATTGTGACGCTAACCTTAATGGGTCCTAACACATCGCTGACTTTTTCAGGAGAGAAGTTTCGGAGGAGGTCAATATCTTCAATGGCACGGTAAATGGCGTTGATGCCCTCGTTGCGTGCGGCATGGCCCGATTTTCCGGGGGTGACACAATCAAAGACAAGTAAGCCACGTTCGGCGATGGCCGGTTGCATACCGGTGGGTTCGCCCACAAGCACCATATCAGGAGTGAGGCCAAGTTCTGCAAGATAAGGGAGGAAAGCACGCATACCATTTTCACCCATAACCTCCTCGGCAGCAGTTATAGCGAGGATAAGATTACAGGGCAAGGATTCCGCTCCACGTTCAATGAGATCAAGGAATGTTGAGGCGAGTGCCACTCCGGAGGCTCCCGCATCATTACTGCCGAGACCGTATAGACGATCTCCTTCAATGTCGGGAGAATATGGATTGCGTGTATAGGAAGCGGCAGGACGCACTGTATCGTGATGCGAATTCAGCATAAGTGTAGGGCGTGCCGGATCAAAGCCCGGAGCAACCGCAAAGACATTGTTGTGAAGACGCTGCACATTCGGCACACCTTTATCACGAAGCCATTCCTCCCAAATATCAGCTGTAGGGGCTTCCTCACGCGATGGTGAGGGAACCGCAATAAGGCGTCGGAGCAATGCTACGGCATCATCTAAACGGGGATGCTTTTCAAACCTGTCCATAATGTTACTTCTGTCACCAATATTATCTTCTTCTCCGGTATAAAGCCTGTCACTAATACATCTCTATACCTATCTCTCGATCTATACCTATCTCTCTATTACCCGTTTTGTGCTATTCAGTACGGATTATAGTGCCTCCGTCAGTATTGAGAGCCTCAGCCTTACAGATGCGTACTTCCGCTACTCCCTGTTCTGCTGAGAGGAGGGCATTCTGTAGCTTCGGAACCATACCGGCGGCAACTATTCCATCCTCCTTAAGCTTTTTGAAAGATTGGGCAGTGACGAGCGGGATAACCGAGGTGTCATCGTTGATATCTGTCATGACTCCGGGTTTTTCAAAGCAGAAGGTAAGGCGTGTCGGCCCTATGGCCGACGCACCACGGGCTACGGCGCTTGCCACAGAATCGGCATTACAGTTCAGAAGTGTGCCTTGACCGTCATGACAGATCGCGCAGAACACCGGGACATTACCCTTTTCAAGCAAAGTGGCTATGAACCTGTGATTAACCTTTGTAGGGTCAATATCGCCTACGAAGCCATAGTCAATCGGTTTAGCGGGACGTCTGGTGGCGGGAATGGCATTGCCGTCAGCTCCCGTAAGACCTACTGCATCACATCCGAGACTCTGGAGAATGGCAACTATACGCTTATTGATAAGCCCTGCATAGACCATTGTAACGATGTCGAGGGTCTGCCTGTCGGTGACACGGCGACCCTCAATCATATTTGCTTTTATACCCATGCTCTCACTCATGCGCGTAGCTTCCTTTCCACCTCCGTGTACCAGGATTTTGGGACCTTCCATTTTGGCGAAGACCTCAAGGAAAGAATGAAGAGCTTCGGGATTATCTATTATATTACCGCCTATTTTTACTACGTTAATCATAGCGTGTTAATAATGCGTGATTTTTTAAGTCCTTTACACAGACCGAATATTTCTTATTTATACGACTATCGAATATCTCTTACTTGGATTCAAGTGATTCAAGAAGTCGTTTAATCACAGTCTGGGCAGAAATTTCACGGTTAGCAGCTTCGGGAATAACGATACTGCGATCGCTCTCGATGACATCGTCGGTGACTATCATGTTGCGACGTACAGGGAGGCAGTGCATGAAGTAGGCGTTGTTGGTGAGAGCCATTTTCTCGTCATCGACAGTCCAATCACGGTCGGTGGAGAGCACTTTACCATAGTTTGGATCAGTGTAAGCACTCCAGTTTTTGGCATAGACGAAATCAGCTCCTTCAAGGGCTTTACGCTGATCATACTCCACACGAGCATTGCCTACGAAAGCCGGGTCGAGTTCATATCCGTGGGGATGAGTTATGACAAATTCATAATCGGTGGCATTCATCCATTCGGCAAATGAATTGGGCACAGCCTGCGGAAGCGCACGGGGATGAGGTGCCCATGTCATCACCACTTTGGGGCGTTCTTTTGTCTTATATTCCTCTATCGTTATAAGGTCGGCAAAACTCTGAAGAGGGTGGCGTGTAGCAGCCTCCATACTGAAGACAGGGCGACCGGAATATTTGATAAACTGCTCAATTACACGTTCCTCGTAATCCTCTTTCTTATCCTTGAGTCCGGCGAAGGAGCGAACGCCTATGATGTCGCAATAGGAACCCATGACAGGGATAGCCTCAAGAAGATGTTCAGCCTTGTCACCGTCCATGATAACGCCGCGTTCAGTCTCGAGTTTCCAAGCACCCTGATTTACGTCGAGCACTATTACGTTCATACCGAGGTTCATGGCAGCTTTTTGTGTCGAGAGACGGGTGCGAAGAGAAGAGTTGAAGAAAATCATCAACAACGTCTTGTTTTTACCAAGTTCAGAGAATGCGAACCGGTCACGTTTAATTTCAGCGGCATCGGCGAGAGCCTTATCGAGAGGGCCTATGTCGGCCACACATGTGAATTTTTTCATTTTGAGATAGCTTTTTTGAACTCAGTGAGAAAGCGGTCGGCATCAGCCTTGGAAAGAGAGAGGGCGGGAAGAAGTCGCACCGTGAATTGGCCGGCTCCTCCGGTAAATATATGATGGTCAAAAAGAAGACGTTTGCGAAGCTCGGGACCGGTAAAGCCTTCCACCTCAAGTCCGATCATAAGGCCACGGCCTCTGACATCGGTTACTCCGGGAATCTTACGGAGCTCGGTGATGAGATATTCCCCCACTTCAGCTGCGTTTTTCACGAGGTTCTCCTCTTCCATCACATCCAATACGGCAATAGCGGCGGCACAGGCAAGGTGGTTACCCCCGAATGTGGTGCCTAACATGCCTTTCTGTGCAGGAATTTCAGGAGAAATAAGAACGGCGCCACAAGGGAAGCCATTAGCTATGCCCTTGGCACAAGTAATGATGTCGGGACGAATGCCGGAATACTGATGAGCGAAGAAACGTCCTGACCTACCGTAGCCTGACTGAATCTCATCAAGAATAAGCAGAGTACCTGTCTTTTTACATTCCTCACTCAGTTCGCGCAGGAATTGCTCGGTGGGTTCATGTATGCCTGAGACACCCTGAATACCCTCGATGATGACTGCGGCAAACTCTTCAGTTGCGAGGCAAGCGCGCACGCCCTCTATATCATTCAGAGGTACGAACACCACATTCTCAGTTTCGTTGAAAGGTGCTCGGATTTTGGGGTTATCAGTGGCGGCCACCGCTCCGAATGTACGGCCGTGGAAAGCCTTCCCGAAGGCCAATATTTTTGAACGCCCTGTAGTGAAAGATGCCAGTTTCATGGCATTTTCATTAGCTTCCGCCCCGGAGTTACAAAGGAAAAGGGAATAGTCAGGATAGCCGGATAATCTACCGAGTTTCTCTGCAAGACGTGTTTGCAGAGAATTCTGCACTGAATTTGAATAGAAACCGAGACGTGCCACCTGATCGGAGACAGCTTTGACATAGGCTGGATGGGCATGACCGATAGAAATTACGGCATGACCTCCGTAAAGGTCAAGATACTCGTCACCATCAGCGGTGAAGACATGGGAACCTTCACCACGGACGGGTTCGATATCATATAATGAATATACGTCGAAAAGATTCATACTCTATGAATGGGCTTAGGGGTTAAAAAGCAGATGGCTTCAGACGAAGTCCCGTGCGCTGATCTATGCCGAGCATGATGTTCATGTTCTGAACGGCTTGACCGGATGCACCTTTAAGAAGATTATCTTCGGCACAGGTTATCATGAGTTTCTTGCCATGCTTCTCCACATGGATTATGGCTTTGTTGGTGTTGACAGCCTGTTTCAGATCAATAGGGGCGTCACTCACAACGGTGAATGGTGCGTCCTTATAATAATCATGGTACAGTTTCACTGCTTCTTCTTCAGAAAGCGGGCAATCAAGGGTAGTTACTGCAAAAATGCCACGCGGGAAATCTCCACGCATGGGAACAAAATTGATTGTAGCCCCGTGACCCGGCTGAAGTTGCTCAAGGGTCATGCCGATTTCTTTTAGATGCTGATGAGTAAATGGCTTGTAGACGGAAATATTATCGTTACGCCAGCTGAAGTGAGTGGTGGCGCCCGGTTTCACTCCGGCTCCCGTGGATCCGGTGAGGGCTGTGATATTTATCTCTCCATCTTTTGGAAGGAGCCCTGCTGCCGCGAGAGGAAGGAGGGAAAGTTGCAGTGCGGTGGCGAAACATCCCGGATTAGCTACTGACTTCGCGGTTTCAATCCGGCTGAGATTGACTTCCGGCAACCCATAAACATACCCGTCGCTTTCATCACGGAAATCCTGGGCAAGATCAATCACCATCAGTTTTTCCGGACGCTCGTTCTCTTCCCAGAATTTACGGCTATGGCCGTGGGCCGAGCAAAGGAAAAGAATGTCGATATCTTCGAGGGGGTGGGTGTCGGAAAATACAAGGTCGGTCTCCCCGAGCAGACCACCGTGAACGGAGGTGACGGGTTGACCGGCGTTACTTGTAGAATGTACAAATGCGATGCTCACCTCCGGATGGTTGATGAGCAGTCGCAGGAGTTCGCCGGCAGTGTAGCCGGCGCCTCCGATAATGCCTATTTTTTTCACGCTGCAGAGAGATTATTCGGATTTGCCGTTTTTCACCTGATTGTTGTGGTAGATTTTCATCTGGTTGCCAAGAATTTTGGTGAATCCTTTGACATCATCGGCAGTCCAAGCCTTGTTAACCTCACCATACTCACCGAAGTCTGTCTTCATAAGATCGAAGGGTGAATCCACACCTACGAGTGTGTAAGAATATGAGCGCAGGATGAGTTCTACAGTGCCTGTGACGTTACGTTGAGAGCTCTCAAGCATTTTCTCGATATCACGCATGACAGGCTCCAGATATTGAGCTTCATGAAGGAACATGCCATACCAAGTGCCGACCTGGTCTTTCCAATACTGCTGCCATTTGGTGAGGGTGTGTTTCTCAAGCATCTTGTGAGCGGCTATTATAAGGATAGGACCGGCTGCCTCGAAGCCGACGCGACCCTTGATGCCGATGATGGTATCACCGATGTGCATGTCACGTCCGATGCCGAAACGGCTTCCGATACGCTCCACTTCGCGGATAGCTTCCACCTTGTCGGTATATTCCTTACCGTTTACAGCAGAGATTTCACCCTCTTTGAAAGAGATAGTCAATTTCTCCGGTTCGGTAGCGGTCACCTGTGACGGGTAAGCTTCCTCGGGAAGAGTCTGATCGGAGTGGAGGGTCTCTTTACCGCCGATAGAAGTACCCCAGAGACCTTTATTTATAGAGTATTCGAGTTTTTTGAAATCAGCTTCATATCCATGTTTTTTCAGATAATCTATCTCATATTCGCGGGTTAGGGTAAGGTCGCGGGTAGGAGTGATGATTTCAATTTCCGGAGCAAGGATCTGGAAAGTAAGGTCGAAACGCACCTGATCGTTGCCGGCGCCTGTAGAGCCGTGAGCGATTGCGTCAGCACCGATTTTTTTGGCGTATTCAATTGTGGCGATAGCCTGGAATATGCGTTCCGAGCTCACGGATATGGGATAAGTGCCATTGCGGAGCACGTTACCGGCCACCATGTATTTGATGCTCTTGTTGTAGTAGTCTTGAGTTATATCGAGAGTGGCGTGAGAAGCGGCGCCGAGACGTTTTGATTTATCAGCGATTACTTTCAGTTCCTCTTCAGAGAAACCGCCGGTGTTGGCGATGGCTGTGTGAACCTCATAGCCGAGATCTTCAGAGAGGTATTTCACTGCGAAAGAAGTGTCGAGACCTCCGGAGAATGCGAGGAGTACTTTCTTTTTCTTATTATCGGGAGTATTGTTTTCTGCCATGATTGATATGAATTCTTTTCAGAGAATGGGATGGGAAATTGGGAAAGATAGGAAAGCGGATAACAGATATTATCGTTTTAGGTGTAAAACCCTCTTGATGCTGTTTTTCACTTTCATCATGTAGGGATTTGGGCGATCCTCCTCGGGAAGAGGCTGTTTAGGATCGTAAAGCATACCGGTGCAGAGGCACATACGTCGGTTATTACGCTGCAGGATATCATAGTTTTTGCATCCTTGGCATCCTTGCCAGAACTCTTCGTCGTCGGTGAGTTCGGAGAATGTCACAGGTTTATAGCCCATTTTTGAATTGAGCTTCATAACCGGGAGAGATGTGGTGATGGAGAAAAGCTTCGCGAAAGGAAATCGAAGTCGAGCCAGCTCGAAAGTTTTCGCCTTGATGGCGCCGGCAAGGCCAAGATGGCGGTATTCTGGGTCGACAATCAATCCGGATGTTGCTACGAAGTCTCCGTGACCCCAGCTTTCAATGTAGCTGAACCCGACAAGACGGTCACCGTGTAGAGCGACGACGCTCTTACCGCTATTGATTTTCTGAGCGATATATTCAGGTGTTCGCTTGGCGATGCCGGTGCCTCTTTGCAATGCCGATTCATAGATGAGGTTTACTATGAGTTCGGCATATTTGGCCTCGGCGGGTTCGGCATACTTGACAGTAATGTCTTTAATGTTCATTTTTTGTAAAGTTTCCGAATAAGATTGTTAAAAAGATAGAGAATACGTGCATTCCAGCAGATATTCTCTTAAGCCTGCAAAATTACAAAAAATAATTGATTTCGCGGGAATAAGTTGGTCAAAAAAGCCTACTTATCTATAAAAATTCGTAATTTGAGGATTCATGCTGGAGGATTCAAGATTCAAATGAAAAAAGCTCTGTAGCTTAAAATCCAAGGCTACAGAGCTTTTATTCAGTACAGATTAGAGAAAATCTTATTCGTAGGGGAGGGCATCCAGGTAAGGACACTTATTAAGTTCCCAACGTGGAACTGGTAACCAGTAATGCTTTTCTCCTGCATAACGGCGGGGTTGAAGTTTGTAATCCCAAACCCATTCGCCGGCAGCATCACTCCATACCCAGCCGTGAGTAGCAGCTTCATAGTGTTTGATGCGGTTGCCATTCTCATCATATCCTATGCAAGTGATGTTCATGACATGGAGTGGCTGTCCGTAGATCTCTTCGAGTTTCTTCCAGCGACGGATATCGAAGAAGCGTTGACCTTCGAAGAGAAGCTCACACTGACGCTCATACTCATATTCAGCACGGATATCGGCACCGGTAGCATCCGGAAGGAGAGCACGGTTACGTACTTTGTTGATGTAAGTGAGTGCTTCACCGTTATTACCCAATTCGATCTGACATTCTGCATAGTTCAGATAAACCTCAGCAAGACGAAGGAAGAACCAAGGGGTTGAGTGCATGGTTGTGCCGTTCATGTCATAGCTTGGGTCAAGGAACTTACGCATGTAGTATCCGGTCTCGGTAACGTTCCACCATTCGGATTCCCAGTTTTCAGAGCTGTTTATACCGGGGGCGATACCGTCGGCTCCGGAAGTGAAGAGTTCGAGCTCACGATAGTCAGAGCCGTAACCCCACATGTCGCCGTCAAGGAGATAGTTGGCATTGAAACGGATTTCGCGGTTTGCCCAGGGATATTCGTTGGTTTCTTCAGGGAATTCCACTGAAGTGCCGTCAGCAAGCTGGAAGCGAGCAGCCACTTCATGAGTCGGGTTGAGAGTGCCCCAGCCCTGATAACCGTTGAAAGGACCCATGGGAGCCTGATGCAGATAAGAGGTGTTGTCGCCTGCACCATATTTGGGATCAAAAAGTTTCTCGAAAATCACCTCCGGGTTGGTGGGATCATAGAACAGAGCTGCATATTCCTGAGAATTGCTAACCGGTTTGAGGCTGTACTCACCGAGATCGATCACAGCTTTAGCAGCGTCAGCGGCAGCCTGCCATTTTTCGCGTGAAGGAGTGCCGAAGAGGGGGCTCGCCTTGTAGAGAAGAACACGAGACTTGAGAGCTAACGCAGCACCCTGAGTGGCGCGGCCGAGATCAGAAGAGCTATAGTCGGCGTTTGCAAGGAGACGTGCGGCCTCATCGAGGTCTTTCACGATAAAGTCAGCAACCTCGTCAAGGTCAGCGCGACGCTCGTTGCCGAATTCATAGTTGATGTCATAAGTGCGGTCTACGAGCACTACACGTCCGAAAAGGCTGTAGAGCATGTGGTAATTCCAAGCACGGAGGAAGAGACCCTGACCTTTGAGAGTGTCGCGATAATTATCATCACCGGGCACATTATCTATGTTTTCGAGGAAGAGATTGATCTTCGCGATATAGTCATAGTAATCATGCCAGGGATCCCAGGTGGTGTTATCCCAGCCGATATTAGACTGGTCGGGAGTAAGATAGCCTTGGGTATAGTTCTCTGAGCCATATTTATGTTTCTGGTACACCTCATCGGTGTAAGAAGCAAACATCACACCTTTTGAATTCTCGGGCATGAGATTGGCATATTGGGCGTTGAGGTAAACTTCGGCGAGCTTCAGGTCACCCCAAACAGCCTCATCTGTAAAAGAATCGAGAGGTTCCTGGTCGAGAACGTCGTTACAGGAGGTCATGCCTAAACCTGCTACGGCGATCATTGAGTAGAGATATATGTTTTTTAGTTTCATTGCGGTTAAATTTAGAAGGTTATGGTGCCACCGACAGTAAGACTACGCTGGAGAGGATAGCTGGTAATGGCGTTTCCGATTTCGGGGTCAGCGATCTTGTAGTCGTCAATTGTAAAGAGGTTGCTTGCATTGAAATAGATACGGATGTTCTCTATACCACTGTGACCCCACCATTTGCTGGGAAGAGTATAACCGATTTCCAAAGATTTCAGACGGAGGAAGTTAGCGCTGCGGAGCCACCAGGTTGAAGCCACACCGTTCCATTGGTCAGCGTAGGTCTGACCGATGAAAGCCTTTGGCCAGCGGGCATTGAGATTTTCCTGTTCGGTGTTGCCATCACGCCAACGACCCTCGTAGAAATCGTAAGCCATATTCATGGTAGGCTGAACGAGCTGTTTTGCCTGTCCCTGACCCTGGAAGAAGAGGTTGAGGTCGATGCCTTTCCATTCACCATTGAGAGTGAGACCGTAAATGATTCGAGGAGTCGGGCTGTAGTCGTAACGAACGGCGTCATCCCAAGTGATGTTGCCGTCACCGTTGGTATCTGCATAGATAAGGTCGCCGGGGCAAGCTCCTTCGATGTGAGGTGTAGAATTTACCTCATCCCATGTCTGATAAATACCGAGAGCATTATAGATAGTCATACCGTCGATAGGTGAACCTTCCTGACGCTGCCAAGCGGGAGTGGAGGCTGCCTCATCCATATAGTTGACTTTATTGCGAGCATAAGTGAAGTTACCTGTGACTGCCCAGCTGAAGTCACCTGCGCTATCACGGTAGGTTGCAACTAACTCGACACCTGTGTTTGTAACCTTACCCAAGTTTTCTGCCGGGAGTTTCATACCGGAGAAATAGGGGACAGATGCGTTACGGTAGCAGAGGATATCGTTACGTACAGAACGGAACCAGTCGAAGTCGAGACCGAACTTGTTATTGAGGAAGTTGGCAGAGAAGCCGGCATTCATAGTCTTGGCAGACTCCCAAGTCACGAGCGGATTGGCTACACGTGAAAGATAGAAGCCTTTATTGATCTTACCGTCGGTTCCTGCACCGAAGTATGTGCCGGTATCAGTGAATTTAAACTGAGATACATACTGATAGGGAGAGATGTTATCATTACCCATCTTACCCCAAGAGAACTTAATCTTCAAGAAGTTGACGGCAGTAGTGACAGGCTCGAAGAAGCTTTCCTGGCTGATGACCCAACCCAAAGAGAATGCGGGGAAGAAGCCCCAGCGGTGATGTTTTGCAAAGTTCATTGAGCCGTCGTAACGCATGGTCACCTCAGCGAGGTATTTGCCATCGTAGTCATAGTTGATACGGCCGAATACGTTACGGCGTGAAGTTACGTCGCTGTAGCCTGAGTTATCCTTATCCTCGGGTACGTCAGAACCTGCGAACAGTTCAGGAATCTGATCAGAGAGGAAGTTGGTGCGATATCCTGAAAGAGTGTGATAGGAGTAACGGTTTTCCTCGTATGCCACGAAAGCATTCACTCTGTGAAGTTCGGCAAAGGTACGGTTGTAGCCCAAGCGTACATTCCAGGTGCTGTTGGTGGAGCGGTTTGACCAATCGTTTACACTGATCTGTCCGGTCATATCCCTTTTATTTACATACTCGCCATTCTCAAGAGCATAGAGATCGTAAGGACGGTTAAGTTGCTTGCCATAATTGAAATTCATGTCGATGGCAGCGTATGCTTCCGCATAAAGGCCTTTGGTGATGACATCAAGGTCGACACGAATTTTTGGCTTAAGGTTAAGGATATTGTAGGTATAACGGTTGTAACCCGGGGCATCGGTCACCATTATAGTAGAGTTGTTGGTGATACCGTCATAACCTACTCTCGGGAGACCGTTCTCAAAATAAGGCGCGGCACCGGGGAACATGGTGAGGAGTTTGCCGAAGAGGTCCTCTGTAGAGAAGACGCCACGGTTACGTTTCTCCTGACGGCCGAGGATATCAAAGCTGAAAGTAATGGCTTTAGAAATCTTGGCATCGACGTTGCTGGTAATCTGGAACTGACGGTAATCCTGAGCGCTCTTACGATAGAGAGCATCCTGCCACATATACTGGAAAGATGAATAGAAGGATACTTTCTCATTACCACCGCTTACAGAAACAGAGTGCTGGGTGCGTCCAGCCCATTTTTTGGCAGTTGCATCCCACCAGTCGGTGTCGGGGAAGAGGTCAAGGTCATCATGAGCCTGATAGTGGTTAAGAGCTTCCTCGCTGAAGGTCAAGCCCGGAGAATCGTGACGTGAGTCGGAATCATACTCATTACGATAAGTGGCATACTGATAAGAATTAAGCATCTTAGGTATGCGTGTCGGCTGAGCCCAAGTGTAGCTACCATTATAGTTGACTTTCACCTTACCCTCTTTACCACGTTTAGTGGTCACGAGGATAACGCCGTTTGCAGCACGTGCACCGTAGATAGCGGCCGAAGCATCCTTCAATACAGAGATTGACTCGATGTCATCAGGATTGAGGCGGCTGAAAGAACGGTCGGCGATACCGTCGACAACGATAAGCGGACCTGTGTCGCCGAGAGTACCTTTACCACGGA
The DNA here is from genome assembly GCA_964586465.1 of uncultured Sangeribacter sp. Lineage (GTDB taxonomy): Bacteria > Bacteroidota > Bacteroidia > Bacteroidales > Muribaculaceae > Lepagella. The sequence continues at coordinate 1,613 of CAZPHL010000003.1, read as the reverse complement.
TAGTGATTGTGGCACCATCTTCGCCCGGCTCACCTGAACGAGTGTTGGCGATGATACCGGCAGTTTTACCGGCGAGAGTATTGGAGAGGTTGGCAGCGGAAACTTTCTTGATTTCCTCACCACCTACTGAGGAGACAGAACCGGTGAGGGTAGCTTTTTTCTGTACACCGTAACCTACCACAACGAGTTCGTCGAGAGAGGCGGTATCCTCTTTAAGATCGACTCTGATATCGGTCTGTCCGGTAAGAGGAATTTCCTGAGTCACATAGCCTACATAACTGATGATAAGAGTGCCTTTGGCGGGTACGTTCAGAGTGAAGCGACCGTCAATATCGGTGGCAGTACCGATAGAGGTGCCTTTCACCATGACACTTGCACCGATTACGGCTTCGTTGTTCTGATCATAGACAGTGCCTGTAAGCTTATGCGTAGCAGCATTCTGAGGTGCTGCCACACTGACAGGAGGCTGAACAGCGTAAGCTGTGCCTATGCCGGCTCCACAGATGAGGGCCAGGCACATGCCACCTTTCAGCAAACCTGAAGTCCGTAATTGACGGAATAGATCCTGTTTCATGTGTTAGATTTTATTTGGTTATTGAAGATTGTTGATTTTTATTGAATATGGCCATTGGGCATCTTCCGGTTTATTGGAATCGGGGTTGCTCCAATGTCGGGTGGGGGCTCCCATGACCACAAGCCAAAGCTTTTTCAGTCCGGGTCCGTCAGGGGCTGTGTAGGTCACTGACCCAACGACTTCTCCATTTATGTCACCGTAAGTCACCTTATCATCTTTATCTACGGCAACAAATCCATATCTCCAGCCTGCACAGTCAACATTGCGGGTGATGTATCCGGCGGCACCGGCCTCTCCCCGGAATTCAACTGTGACTGTCTCCCCGGCTGCCGGGGCCCCCACCTCAATTACATTGAAACCGTAATTCTCGGGAGCATTATTCTTGGCTACTCTCTTCCAACCGTCGCCGGCATCTTCAAACGATGTGGACCATGAGGAAGTGAGATTACGGGTATATGTACGAACGCGGTCGATGTCGAAATTTACAAGCCGAGCATAATTCTCCCACATCTCGTCGTTGAATTGTTCCTGCGACAGGCCGGCCAGACGCTTATATGTGTCGACGGGATCTTCGCCCACTTTGCCATTGCGGTAAAGGTCAGCAATGAAAGGGAGTCCGTGACGCTCACCCCATAATTCTATAATATATGGAGAGTGATAGATATTGTCGACATGAAGGAACGCCTTATGAGTAAGTTTCAGGAACTCCTCGAAATGATAATATTCATCGGTAGTCCACTCCGGATTCACCTGCCAGAGCATCCATTGGGAGGTCATTTCGTAGAAACCGTTGCCACCCCAGGCATCTCCGTTGCCGTCGGCAATGACCTGAAGTTGGAAAGAATGACCGAGCTCATGGGCCACAGCATTCATCTTACGGTCTTGAACTCGGTTAGGTGCCACCCAGAGTGCTCCTATCTCGTTGTCGTATGTTCCTCCGTAGGCTGTGCCTTCGAGTGAGTAATCGAGCATTACCATCATTCGGTACTTATCGGCCTTAGTGCTTCCGGGCTTTACGAATTTAAGTTCATTGTAGTAG
>CAZPHL010000002.1:0-58704 GCA_964586465.1 uncultured Sangeribacter sp. | reverse complement strand
TTTAAATTGATTCGCGGCGTATTTTTTCATAAGCTTTATCGTGTCCGTAAATCGAGGGCCGTACTATCCATCTCTGTATACAATAAGCCAATACGAGATATACTCCCGCGAGAATCCAGAGATGTATGTAATCACCGCTTACCTGAGCAAGCGAAGCCCCGTTGGCATTCATGCGGATAAATCCTTCTACACCCCATGTGGCGGGTACACAGTCGCTGACAAAGTGCCAGAAGGGTGACATTGCGTAGCGGGGCCAAGTGAGTCCGGAGAGGAAGAGGAAGATCACCGATGTGACAACCCATATCACGAATATTGATTCACGTTCCCATACAATTCCTTGCACACAGAAACCGAGAGCTACCGACGCAATGAACAGAGGAAGAAGAAAAGCCATGATTTCAAGGAAATTGCCTGCCATTGGAAAGGAGAACATAAGCGGGACGTAGTGGGTGAGGTAAATGATGGGGAGTGACATGATTGTAATGTAACACATCATCTGGCCGAACATTGTCATACATACGCTGGGAGTTTCGTTGACACCGTTGTAGCCGATAAGCTCCGGACGTTCCCTCTTTGCACCTCCCGCCATTCCGGCAGCCAAAATAATGCTCTGTTGCAAGATGAGGATAAGCACACCGGGCATAATGAAAGAGTCAAAACCGCTCTCGATATTGCCCATCGGCACATACTCTATAGGCATGAGGTCGCCATCAGTAATGGTGGTTGCAAGCGGAGCGATATTATTGATTTTCTCGGTTAAGATTTCTGCACCCATAGCTTGCGATACGTTGGTGCTTGCCACGAGGAAAGAACGATAGCGGAGCAGAAGACTCGCCTCACAGAATAGGGCAGCGTTGGCTTGCTCACCTCTGCCGATTTTTTGACCGAAGCCCTCGGGAATCTCAAGAATACCGAAACATTTCTTGTCGTCCATCCCTCGACGTGCTTCAAGAAGGTCGGGGGCATACCCAATTACCCAAATCTCCTGTGTAGCGTCGAGATTACGCACGAGTTCGCGGCTCATGCTGCTGCGATCGTGGTCAACCACAATCATCTTCAGGTCTCTCACCTGTTCGGGATTATAGATAAGTGAGTAGACCACCGGATAAGCCAGCGGAAGGAAAAGGAAGAATATTATGAGTCCCTGATCGTGAAGCACTAATTTAAACTCACGGCAATATACCTCCAAAAACTGGCGGATTTTTGATTTTATATATTTCCACATAGCTGTTACTGTTTAGGGGGCATATACCGGTTTTGCCATCTCTCTCTTTATACGCCAAAGCATCGTGAAGGGGAGGAGCATAAAGATGATGTAGGCCACAAACCATATTCGTGAATAATAGATATGCACTCCGTCAAGGGCTTGATCGATATAGATAAGGAAGTTATATCTTATCGGAAGAATCCAACTGAATATGCCGATTGAGGTGTACATACTCTCTACAGGGAAGGAGAAGGCGGCGATTGAGAAGGAGAGGATACCCAAGAGTGCCGACACGGAGAGCGACAGACGAAGGCTGGGAAGGACACCGAAGAAGAATATCGCGCAGCCTTGACAGGCGAATACATACATCACTTCAGAAACGGTGAGCCAAAACCAAGACCCATAGACAGGATAGCCGTTTATCTTATACAACCACGATTCCATAAATATAGCCACTACGAGCCAAATTATGGTTTGGGGGAGAAGTTTGGCAGCTAACGCCTTGACGATTGACCCGTTTGCCATACGAAGAAGCTTGACGGAGGTGCCATATTTAATTTCCTGACCCAAAGAGAAGCAGGTGACAAGGAAAATCATCAGCTGAAGCACACAAGGAATGAACGAATTACACAAATAAATTGCGTAATTCATACCCGGGTTATGTATGGCACGTGCCTCGATGTTGATAGGTAGCATCAAAGGTGTCACCTCATCTTCAGTAGCTCCAACGGCAGCTTCCAACACGTTTAAGGCAATTCCCGCCTTCGTGTAGAGTGCTGTGGTCTTGAAAGTCTTGAAAAGAAGTGAGCCGGGCACAAAATAGGTCATATTGGTGTAGAAGGTTATCACCGGCTTACGCCCTGCGAGGAGATCTTGCTGGTAATCTTCCGGTATGAGGAAGTAACCGAAAATCTTACCCTCCTGCATCTGCTGACGTGCTTCTGTGAAACTGTTGCAGTTGTCCACAAGGTCCACCATCTCCATTCCTGCCAATTGCTGGGTTACGGAACGGGAGATAGATGAGCCGTCTTTATCGACCATAGCAGCCGGCACCTTTATCGGCAACCCGTTATCCATCAGATTGGTTAGGAAAAGGAAGCAGAATAGAGGCAGGATGAAGAAGGCCAACCAATAGATGGGCCTTCTCACAATCTGGAGTATGCTTCTTATGAAAATAGCTTTCATAACTCAGATAGACTGAAGGTGATTATTTTTGTCCCTCAAGAATCACCGACATACCCGGACGAAGGTTCTCAATATTTTTTTCAGGACGTGCTTTGATCTGGAATGTACGGGCATCGAAGTCGCCGGTAGATTTGGTAGCTTGCCAGTTGGCGTAGGTGCCGAGGTCTTTAATATAATATACCTTTACCTCCTCCTCTTTGTCGAGGGCAGGGATTCTAACTTTCAGTTTGGTGCCGAGAGTGATGTCTTTCAGAAGTGTTTCACGCACATTGAACACTACCCAGTGGTCATTTTTCTGGAGTGACATTATGGGTGCGCCTGTAGCTACGAGTTCCGAAACGTGAGGATAGATTGTAGTGATTTCACCATCACACGGAGCCACGAGATACTGGTCTTCGAGGAGGGCATTGACTTCGTTCACACTGCCCTTGGCGACATTCACCATAGCGAGGGCAGCTTCCTTATCCTCTTTCTGTGCACCGGCTTTTGCAAGTTCATACTGACTTTTAGCGGCTGCTTCTCCGGCTGTGGCTGCCTGATAAGCTGCCTTGGCCTCGTCACGTTTCTGTTCGCTGATCACACCTTTGGCAAAGAGGTTCTCCATACGGTCGTAAGTTTTTTTCGCTATCCCGGAAGCGGCTTTGGCCTGCTGATAAATTTCAAAGGCTCCTTGAATGATTTGGGAGCGAGTTCCGGCATCAATCTTTTTATTCGCGGCGGCTGCGGCATTTTCCATTGCCTCCGCCTGACCGAGACGGGCATCTACGAGTGTGGATTTGATTCTTACGAGTGTGTCACCGGTCTTAACTTTGGTACCCTCCTCCACAAAAATCTCGGTCACACGTCCCGGGAGCTTGCCGGAGATGCGTATTTCAGTTGCATCTGCCTGACCCTGCACTGTGTCGGGACCCTGCTTGATTGCCAGGAAGCCGAATACCGCGAGAGCAGCGAGAACGAGGAGCACGATCACTATTGTGAGGATGAGCATACGGTCTTTTTTGGTAACGGCATTCTCATCTGAGGTGGCCTGAGAGGAAGTAACGGTTTTTATATCATTAGTTGCCATAGTGGTAGAAATAATTTTTTCAATTGTGAAGAATATGATTCGATTTGAAACTTAAGGGAAGTTAATAAGTGGAAGAGTCTATTAATAAATCAAGCGGTTGATGATATTAATAAATCAGGTTGCCGAGCACTTTGGCGAGATAAGTCTCACAGAGACGGATGCCGATTTCAGCATCGATTTTCTCAGAATTGGCTTTTAACCAAGCGGTCTGCGCCCCTATCACATCGTTGGTGGTCATAACCCCTTCCCTGAACGCTATTTGTGCCTGACGCAGATTCTCGTCGGCCTTATCAAGATTGGTGACAGTCATTGTGTAGGTTTTTTTTGCCTCGTCAAAGCTGAACTGTGCCTGGCTCACCTGGAGAGACACCTTTTCTTCCGTGTCCTCAAGCATCAGGCGGCTTGCAGTGGTGTTAGCTTTGGCCGCTCTGTATCGGTTGTAATTCCCTCCCCAATGCCATAAAGGAATTGTCACGGCGGCTCCTACAGAAAATCCTCCGCCGAAGCGTTTTTCAAAACCGTCGATTACGTTGGGATTTGAGAAAGAATAGGCTCCGACAAGAGCAATTTTGGGAAGCATCTCGCCCATAGCGAGTTTCTCACGGCTTTGTAGCATATTTATTCCCTGGCGTATGATTTCAAGATCTTGCCTGCGTGAATATACCTCCTGCAAGTTGATTTCCTTCGGTTGTGTAGCCGAATAGGCGTTTCTCAGTTCCTCGTCACGAAGTTCCATCCGGGTGTTTACGGGTAGTCCGCAAAGTTGGGCAAGAGCCATGCGTGAAAGAGTAAGGCCGTTGCCTACTTTCGTCTGTGCGATCTTCGCTTCATTTAAAGCCACCTCTACCGTCAGCAGGTCGCTTTTAGTAGCCACACCCTCATCAAGCATAGCCTGCACGTTATAGCGCAATGTGTCGACAAGATTTACAAAACTGTCCGCGAGTCTTTGTTTCTCCCTGAGCGACACCACAAGCCAGTAGGCTTCATCTACAGCGAATACCACATCTTGGGTAAGACTGTTGCGTGAAGCTTTGGCGAGCAGTTCCCCGTATCCTGCGATTTCGTTCAAGGCCCTTATCTGGCCGCCCATGAATATAGGTTGAGTAAGGGTAATAGCCCCGGCGAATACATTATGTACGTCATAACTCATGGCCTCTTTGGGTATCACGGCTACTTCGGTAGGAATCATGCTTCCGGTCGACGGGTCAGTGATCGGCTTGCCTGAAGGATCTTTAAGAATATTATATTGATACGACTGTGTGGCAGGGTCAAAACTCATTGTAGGTAGCTTTGCGTCTTCACCGAGCAGTCGGATTTCATGTTGATTATACATGTAAGTGCCGGTGAAGTCAATTCCCGGGAGATAGGCTGAGTGGGCAGCTTTTTTGTAATACTCGGCACTCCGGAGATTTTCCTCAGCCATACGAATTGTCTTATTGTTCCTCACCGCCATATTACGACAGGAATCAAGTGTGACGGAGGCTGTGGCCGATAATGCAGGTGCTGCGAGAACGAATAATAAGTATATTTTTTTCATACTTTTTAGTGGATGAGGGAAAGAATATGGAAGATTAACCGGTAAATCCGGATAGGTGTATGCAGTAAACCCCTCTGAAAAGATTACAAAATTAAAAGCTTTTTGTTTAATTTTAACATCATAAACCTTAAAAAAAGATAAGAATGCCGGTTGACAATTAAAAATTGAGGTAACAGTCATGAAAGGTGTAAAACCTGTAGATTAATTGTGAAACGTGTGGGTAATTAAAACCTTACAGACTTTATTGACAGGCGGGGAGTTTGGTCAAGTCATCGGAAATGGCTAAATTTGCAAAAGAAAAGTCTTTGAGCCATAATATTAGAGAAGACATATAGGACTTATGAGATTTTTATGAGAAACATCATACGCAATGAATGGCATCATACAAAAGTTAAAACCTGAGACCTACGGGAAGGCTTATCTGAGTCTGTTCAGGCTTGGATTGCCGGTATTGGTGACGCAGATAGGAATCATTCTTGTGAGTTTCGCCGACACCATGATGATCGGTGCATACGGTGTCAACGAGTTGGCGGCGGCAGCCTTTGTCAACAGCCTTTATTTCGTGGTGACAGTGATGCTGATAGGCTTTGCCGGCGGAGTGACCCCGATTATCGGAGCGCTGTATGGCCGGGGTGATCACAAGGAAGGGGGAGTGATGCTGCGTGCCGCTCTTCAGATGAATCTTATTCTTGCTCTGATCTTTACGGGGGTGATGGGCGGAATCTATTTTATTCTTGACCATTTCGGCCAGGATCCGGAGCTCATGCCGATAGCCAGAGATTATTATCTGATCATCTTATGGACCATCATACCGATGGCGGTGTTCAATTGTATTCAACAGACGGCCAACGGCACAACCGATACGGCTACCCCCATGTGGATAATCCTCGGAGCAGATGTGTTGAACATCTTAGGCAATTATATGCTGATATTCGGTAAATGGGGCTGTCCTGAATTGGGATTGCGCGGAGCAGGGATAAGCACGTTGGTGGCCCGTACACTGGGAGCGGTCGCGATTGTAGTGGTGATTGCCGTAAGGAAGCGTTATAAAGTGTATTGGAAAGCCATGTGTGGCCTACATGCGGGGAAGACACGTCGTTATCGTGTATGGGTCACCAGTTATCCTTTGATGATACAGAGCGGCGTGGAATGTGGCTTATGGTCATTCGGTGCAGTTGTAAGCGGCTGGTTTGGAAAAATACAGTTGGCTTCCTATCAGGTTATGAATACTATTTCCCAGTTAGGGTTCATGATTTACATGAGTTTTGGAGTAGCTACCTCCATCAGAGTAGCCAATTTCACTGGTGTAGGCGACATCCCGGGCATCCGACATATCACCAAGGCCGGTCTTCATATAGTGCTTTTGTTGGCAACCTTGGCTTCGATAGTATTCTATTTCTTTGCAGATGACCTTGTTCATCTCTTTACTCCCAGTCAGGATGTAACCGTATATGCCCTGTTGCTGGTGGCGCCAATGATCCTCTATCAGTATTGCGACGGCACACAACTGACATACGTCAACGCCCTACGGGGCACTTCAGAAGTAAAACCTCTGTTATGGATCGCTCTGTTGTCATATATTGTCGTAGGGATTCCTCTGATGTTATGGATGGCATTGGGTCTCGAGTTGGAGACCCGTGGTGTCTATTATAGCTTTTCAGGCGCCTTGACAGTAGCGGCCGTGCTTCTTATCTGTGTGTTCCGCCACACATTGAAGAGGAAAGTGAGCCTGAAAGCAGATTAAAGTAATTTGTTAAGACTCTTTAATACGAAAAATTGTGAATTGTCAAAGAAAAGTTATTACTTTGCAATCCAAAACGATATGAAACATCGTTCGCATGGCCGAAACCATAGCGGATTATATTAATCAGAAAGAGAGCAATGGGTAAAATCATAGCTATCGCCAATCAAAAAGGAGGCGTCGGAAAAACCACGACAGCTTTCAATTTAGGGGCCTGTCTGGCTACAGACGGTAAAAAGGTTCTGCTTGTGGACGCAGATCCCCAGGCTAATGCCACATCAGGATTAGGAGTGGATGCCGATCAGTCGGAGATATCCATCTATGAATGTCTTGTTGACGGACAGGATGCCCGTAATGCCATACTTCCCACCTGTGTCGAGGGATTGAGCATAATCTGCTCACGCATAGATCTTGTAGGCGCGGAGGTGGAACTGATGAACCGCCGTGACCGGGAGAAGGCCTTGTTAAAGGTGCTTGAGCCACTCAAAGAGGACTACGATTTCATATTGATCGACTGCAGTCCGTCATTAGGTGTGATTACTGTCAATGCTCTTACTGCGGCTGACTCCGTGATTATACCTGTGCAGGCGGAATATTTCGCGTTGGAGGGCATCTCACAGTTGCTCAACACTATCAGAATCATAAAAAGCCGTCTGAAACCATCTCTGGAGATAGAGGGCTTCCTGCTGACAATGTATGACGCCCGTCTGCGTCTGGCCAACCAGATTTTCGAGGAACTCAAGGGACATTTCGGGGATATGGTTTTCACAACGGTCATCCCGCGCAACATCAAGCTTTCGGAATCTCCAAGCCACGGGTTGCCTGTGATATTGTATGATCCGGAGAGCCGCGGCTCTATCGCTTACGGTCAGCTGAGTAAGGAAGTCATAGCGCGCAACCGCCGAAAGAGAAGCTGATCATTTATTTCAACAATAACAGCCAAGATACAAATACCGGATAACGAATGGCATTGAAACGAAATGCATTGGGACGTGGCCTCGATTCGCTTATCTCAATGAACGACATACAGACCGGCGGATCGTCGGCAATAAATGAGATAGAGCTTGACCTCATTTATCCTAACCCGGAGCAACCGCGTCGCATCTTCAACGAGGAGACACTTGACGAACTGGCCAATTCCATCCGTGAATTGGGCATAGTTCAACCTTTGTCGTTGCGTGATGCCGGCGACGGCACTTATCAGATAATCGCGGGAGAAAGACGTTGGCGTGCCGCCCGCATGGCCGGCCTTCAGACAGTGCCGGCTTACATACGCACAGTCTCCGATTCTGAAGTGACGGAGATGGCGCTGATAGAAAATATACAACGTGAGGATCTCAACGCTATAGAGGTGGCCTTGGCTTTCCGGAAGCTCATCGATACATATCATCTCACACAAGACCGTCTTTCGGAACGCATAGGAAAGAAACGCACCACCATAGCCAATCATCTCCGTCTTCTCAAACTGCCGGCAGAAATTCAGCTCGGTCTGCGCGACCGGAAGCTTGATATGGGTCATGCGCGGGCTCTCCTTTCAGTGGCCGACCCCAAAGCACAGCTTGATCTCTACAATCAGATTATAAAAGAGGGTCTCTCTGTGCGCCGGGTTGAGGAAATGGCGCGTCAGCTCGGAGCTGAACAGCTCCCCATCGAACAAAAGCCGGAAAAGGTAAAAAGGGATAACGGACGTTTCGACCTTTTTGCCCACAGTCTTTCCGATTTTTCTCCCACTCCTGTGAAGTTTGCCCGCACAGCTGACGGCAAAGGATCAATAACATTTAAATTCGCTTCTGACGAGGAGCTGCAGCAGCTTGTTGAGCTTTTCGAGAAGATGAAGAATACCTGACCTGGACTCTATGAAATTACAAGCCATACTTCTATTATTACTGATAGCGATAATGTCGCCTGACCTGCCTAAGGCTCAGCCCGCCACTGTACCGCCTGATTCTACTGTCTATCTGGATGCAGATATGCTTGTGCGCGCTCCGGCTGACGACTATGGATATGATGCGGCTGCGGATACGGTGCCTACGGTGGTTGTGGACGAACATTCACCATACGGGCTTGACGGAAAGAAAATATTCAATCCCTCTCCCGACAGGGCAGTGTGGCTCTCGGCTCTCTTCCCCGGATTAGGTCAGGTCTACAATCGTCGTTATTGGAAGCTGCCAATAGTGGTGGGTGGATTCATGGGGCTCGGTTATGCAACCAGCTGGAACAATAATCAACTCACAGAGTACACCCAGGCCTATCGTGACCTGATGGACAATGATCCGGCCACCAACTCTTACATGAATTTTTTCCCCTCCACCACAAAGGAAGAGGATCTTGACAAGACATGGCTCACCAATGTAATGCGTTCACGCCGTGATTTCTATCGCCGCAACCGCGACTTATGCATAATCTGTCTTGTAGGTATGTATATGTTATGCATGGTGGATGCCTACGTTGACGCCTCTCTCGCTCATTTCGATATATCTCCCGACCTGTCGGTAGACTGGAGTCCGGCTATGATGGTAGATCCCTCCGACCGTAAGATCAGCCTGGGTATCAATTGGGCTTTTAACTTTTAATGCTTATAGTTCTCCCCCATAATATGAAAAGACATTTATTATTGGCTCTCCTTGCAGCAGCTTCTCTCGCAGGATTTGCCAAGACCACTAAAGATAAGAAGCCGAATGTGCTTGACTTGAAGACAAGTATCACAGATCAGGCCATCGTGTATCCTGAGAGTTTTGAAGCTGATGCACATAAATTGCGTGAAAGCTGGTTTATCAAGAATTATACCGCCACCGACAATCGGTTTGAGACGGAGCCTGATGCAGATGTTAGTGATGCCGAGATGATAAAGCGTCTTTCAGCATTGCCTACTGTAATAGAGATGCCCTACAATCAGATTGTACGCAGCTACATCGATCGCTATACCAAACGGGGTAGGGAGCAGGTCGCCGCTATTCTTGGCTTGAGCCTCTATTATATGCCTATATTTGAACAGGCGCTTGAGGAAAAAGGACTTCCTCTCGAACTGAAGTATCTTCCGGTAGTTGAGTCCGGGCTTGATCCCAATGCAGTGTCAAAACACGGTGCTGCCGGTCTCTGGCAGTTTATGCTCGGCACAGCCAAGGGTTTGGGTCTGGAGGTCAATTCTCTTGTGGACGAGCGTCGTGATCCATACGTGGCTTCTGAAAGAGCAGCTTCCTACCTTAAAGATCTTTATGCCATGTACGGCGACTGGTCATTGGCTATAGCTGCTTATAACTGTGGCCCCGGTGTAATAAATAAAGCCATACGCAGGGCCGGTGGAGAGGCAAAGGATCATGATTTCTGGTCGATTTATAATTATCTTCCCGCCGAGACACGAGGATATGTACCTATGTTCATAGCTGCCAACTATGTGATGGAATACTATCCGCAGCATAATATCTCTCCTGTCTTGCCCGTGAAACCATTGGTGATGGATACACTTCAGGTATCAAACCGCGTGCATTTCAACCAGATTTCAAAGGTACTGGATATTCCTGTGGATGAATTAAGAATCCTGAATCCTCAGTTTCGTGCCGATCTTATTCCCGGCAATGAGGCAGTCACCTACACCTTGATCCTCCCTTCTCAGCAGATTCATGCTTATTTGCTGAGCGAAAATGATATTCTTAATTTCGAGTCAGACAAATATGCCAAGCGGGATGCCGTTGAGCCGGGCGAGATGCCGAGTGATGCTCTACATGCCATTGACGGCACAGAGGTGTGGCCTACAGATACCGGTGAGGCTGATGTCGCTTTGGCAGCAGCCCAAGGGAAACCTTCCGTGATAGTGCATAAGGTGGCATCCGGTGAAAGTCTCTATTCGATTGCCGAGAAATATGGGGTGACAGCGGCTGAAATCAAGAAAAGTAATAATCTCCGTCGTAATGCAGTGAGAGTGGGTCAGCAGCTACGCATCACTACCACTCAACCGGGAGATGCCGAGGTGGCTCAGTCTGCTCCCACCCGTCAGCAAACTCAGTCAGCTCCTGCCTCTTCAAAGAAAACCACTAAGACCTCTCAGACAGGTAAGACACAAACTGCGAAAGCTGCCGCTCCAAGTTCGCATAAGATCAAGAGCGGTGAGAGTCTCTCATCTATTTCAAAGAAATATGGAGTTTCTATCGCAGAACTGAAGGCGGCCAACGGCATGACCTCGGATGCTCTCCGTGCAGGAGCGACTTTGAAAATACCCGCCAAAAAAGCTAAGGCCTCTTCATCCACAGGATCTTCTGCTAAGAAGAGTAGTAGCAAAAAGAGCTCATCCAAGAAGAAGAAGAGAAAAAGATAAAATTCAGAGCTTTTTTTGCAGAACATTGGAGTTGCATTATGTTATGGGAATGTCCTTGCATATTGCAACTTCATTTTTTATCTCGATTTTTATACTGTCATGATGTTTTTTTTCAACAGGCCATGCAGTATTTGGGGTTGAGGCCTATCTTTAAATAGTGAACTCACAGTTAGAAATAGATAATCACACTTTGGTTGAGGAGTGCAGAAAGGGAGATAAGGAAGCCTTAAATCTTTTTTATCTCCGTTTTGCACCCCGTATGCTCAGTGTGATACGCCGTTATGTAAATGATCAAAAAGATGCGGAAGACATTCTGCATGACGGGTTTATCGTAGCCTTCACACGACTGTCTTCTTTACGCGATGCCGGAAAAGTTGACTATTGGCTTGCCTCCATCATGAAGAATCTGTCGTTGCACTTCCTGCAGGCTCAGGATGTCACCCAGATACTTCATGATATTCCCGATGTCGAGGACACCCCACAGATTGAGGATATAATTGATCTGGAGACACTTGAAACTTTGATCACACGTCTTCCGGCAGGCTATCAGAAGGTTTTCCGTCTTGCTGTCTTAGAGAATAAATCGCATAAGGAGATAGCCAAACTACTGGGTATAGCTCCTAATTCATCCTCTTCACAGTTATTTCATGCCAAACTGATGATGAGGAAACTCATAACTGAATATAAAAAGCAGACCGGAGTCTGGAGTATACTACTGTTAGGAATTATTGGAGGTTTGGTGATATGGCGTAATATCCAAAGCAATAATCCTTCTGCGGAACTTCTGACCGTTGAACGAAAGAGCATCTCACTGACGCAAGCTGCACCGATTGTTATAGCAGAAGGTATTAAAAAGAGTGAAGTGGGTAATACAGATAAAGAATCTTCTGGTACGGGTAAAGTATCTAAAGGTTCAGGAAATACCGATCCTGATAATGTGACGGAAGTTTCAGAGACTTCTGTCTCAACTCCTGACAACCATGAAAACAGTCTTAAAGAGGTTAAAGAGTCAGATCAAGTAGAAGTTGGTGTGACCGAGCCGCCTCTTTATGCCTATAGCGATAATGTGGAGTCAATGCCGGAAATTAATGAAGTTAAAGTCTCTTCAAGTTTATGGTCATTAAGATTGAGTGCTGATCCGGGTTTCCTTAAGTTAGGGAATGGCTCAAAGGATGATTTAATGTATGGTGCTAATCCTGAAACTCCTCCTTCTGTCGATTTTAACGGCCCGTGTGATAAACCTAATAAGCCTACAAATCCGGATACTGATGGGATAGATAAAGATAAGAAATCATCAATACCTTCCGCTCGCTCACGAAACAGCGTGTATTCGAATTATGCTTCTGTACCCCATACTAATTCTTTACCTGTGTCGTTTTCTGCTTCTGTATCGAAAACGTTGAATAAGACTTTTAGTGTGGAATCCGGATTGACTTACACTTATTTACATTCCACTTTTGAGACCTATTCTTCCAAGAGTGACTGTTATTGGCATTATCTCGGTATACCGGTTAAAATAAATATCCGATCCTTCTCTTACCAAAGGGTAAAACTGTATGCCTGTGTAGGAGGCTCGATTGACATTCCTTTATATTCAAAAGCCGTTGTGAGCGATTCGCCATACGCTTCTTATTTAGAAGGTGGCAGATTTAATTCACCGGTTGTCTGGTCAATGTTTGTAGGATATGGTATAGGGATTAAACTCAGCAATAGGATTGATATCTTTTTGGAGCCGACGTTGCAGTATCATTTCAAACATGATTACACAGTGCCGAATGCATGGAGTGACAATCAATGGGGTTTCTCTCTTCCCATAGGTTTCCGCTTCAACTTCTAAGACAAATGGTATCATTGTTGGTTCAGGGATGTAAGTTTTTTTATGACCTCATGCAGTATTTTCAGATATTGAATATCTATAAGATAAGAATTGATTATATTTGCATCAGATTAATCAGTTAAGCTTAAAATTAATATACCAAGTAGTATGGGCAAAATTTATATGAAGACCGGAAACGGAACCAAACGGAAGTTATCGTTGTCATCGCTTCTTTCATACTTATGTGTTGCTATGATGTCATTATTGGGCTACGGCTGTTCCACTGAGCCCGATGAGCCTGATAACCCGGATAATCCCGATGATGACCGAATAGTGTTAATGTATGGCACTGTCAGCAGTACTTATGAAATTAAAAGTATGGCAGCTGACGATCCTTCTTTAGAGCCCGATTCGCTGATGGTCAAGGCTGAGGATAATAATTGATCAAGGTTGAGGATAATAATTAATAATCTGTTTATGAGAATTAACATAACTGCTGCCATCTCGCGTTTGTGTGCCTTATGTATGGGTATTTTAGGATTCGGTTGTTCTTCCGATCATCCTGATGAACTCTTGACGATGTATGGTACGCCTACAGGGGATTGGGAAATCAAGGGGACTGTCACTGATGAGGCGGGTAAGGCAGTGAGCGGAGCAAGTATAATAGCAGCGTGGCCCGACTACGATTCAAGTCTCTATCCGATAGCTGCCACTGAAACAGACGCCGCCGGAGCCTATATTGTAGAAGAGGATGGAAAGGTTGTCATCACCACTCTGAAAATCGTATGTATTCCTGATGATCCTGAGCTGAGCGCCGACTCCACAGTAGTGGAGTTGAATTACGTAAAGGATAAGACTCACCATGACAACTTTTGGTACGTAGGGACAGCCGAGGCTACGGTTGATTTCGTGTTAAAACCGGCAGATAATAAAGACTGATGGACAAAATATCTTTAAGACAGCGACTTGCCCTTGAACTCAACCGCAAGCTCAAAAACGATCGCCGGAGAGAACATCCTCTCCGGCAACTTTTCTGGGAATGTACATGGCGGTGCAATCTCGCTTGCCGACATTGTGGAAGCGACTGTAAGAGTTCGTCAGTGCTTCCCGACATGCCTGCCGAGGATTTCCTTAAAGTGGTGGATTCCATTCTACCTCACGTTAATCCTCATGTGCTGAATATAGTTATAACAGGGGGTGAGCCGTTAGTGAGAAAAGACTTGGAGTATGTAGGCCGGGAGCTTTATAACCGTGAGCTGCCCTGGGGTATTGTCACTAACGGCCTGTTGCTGACGAAGGAGAGGCTCGACAGTCTCCGTAGGGCAGGTATCCATAATATGGCCATAAGTCTTGATGGGCTCGAGGGAAATCATAATTGGATGCGAGGACACAGTCAGTCATTTCAAAAGGCGTATAACGCTATAAAAATGGTGGCCGCGGTGCCGGATGTTAATTTTGATGTGGTAACGTGCGTCAACCGTCGTTCGCTTCCCGAATTAAATCAACTGAAGAAGTTGTTGATAGAGGCCGGGGTTAAAAAATGGAGATTATTTACAATTTTCCCCTCAGGACGGGCTGCTCAGTATCCGGAATTTGACCTTACGAAGGAAGAAACAGAGGAATTGATGCGTTTTATCGTAGATACCCGTAATGAAGGCTGCATACGTGCTTCATTCTGTTGTGAAGGTTTTATGGGTGCATACGAAGGGAAAATCAGAGACCATTTCTTTGATTGCACAGCCGGTGTGACTGTCGCCTCCATATTGCTTGACGGAGGTATCGGAGCCTGTGCGAGTATCCGGGCTGACTATCGGCAAGGAAATATATATCAGGATGACTTCTGGGATGTGTGGCAGAACAGATTCGAAGTTTACCGCAACCGGAAATGGATGAAGACCGGGATATGTGCCGACTGTTCTTTCTGGAGATACTGCGAGGGTAACGGTATGCATCTCAGAGATTCGGAAGGAAAACTGATGCACTGTCATTTGAAAAAACAATAATATAAGGATACAGCAGAAAAAACCGACAGACTATGCCTATCAATCAGCATAATCTGTCGGTTTTATTATCTTACTGCTTTATTTTCAGTGGCAACCGCATCCGTCACCACAGTCTCCACAATCACCGTCGCTGCAGCTTCCACCGCCGCAGCCGCCGCAACAACCGCCCTGTGGCTTGAGCTCTTCCGGAGTAGCGTCACGCACTTCTTCCACTACGCCCTCATAACGCACTGTCTTACCGGCGTAGGGATGATTGAAGTCCATTTTGATCTTGTCACCTACTTCAGTTACAAGACCTTGAACACGGTAACCTTCTGCCGTCATCATAGGAAGGAAGGCGCCTACCTTGACTTCTTCAGCAAGTTTGCCGTCGCGCATGAAAATCTCTTTGTCAAGCACGAGTTCATAGTCGGCGCTACGATCGCCGAAAGCCGCTACAGGAGGCAGGGTGATTTCAAATTTATCACCTTTGCCAAGACCTTTGATCACTTCAACGAGGCCGGGCACGATCTCATGGCTTACACCATAAACCATTACATCGGGTTGCTCAGGAGTAGCTTCAAAAAGAAGTTTACCATCGGCATCATCATAGAGTTTATATGAGAAGGCCACAAATTTACCGGGGCCTGCCACTTCACGCATTTCTTCTGACATATTAATTCTTTTTTTGTTGAATGTTTATTAGTATAATCAATTATTTATCTCTGCAAATATCGTGCCAAATCCATCACTATTCCTGAGCGGGCACATCGTCCGGTTCTTCGTATTCCTCCTCTTCTTGAGCGGGCAACTCATTGGGATTTTCCGGATGCTTGAGCTCATATTGGGCCTGAGGCACCTCCACATTGAAATAGAAACCTTGGGCCACTTTATCGCGTAGTCTTTTCTTTGTTTCCGGCTCGGGATTTACAAGAAGATAATCATATCCGGGATCTATAAACTGCGCATCTACAGCCTCGTAGCCGAGCAGCTGCACCATGTCATACTCGTGCATGGGATAAATCACATACCAGGCATTCTCGATGTCTTCACCTGTGCCGGTGCTCTTGATAGCTCCAAGGAGATGCTCAAGACGATACTCCCAAATCTTGGCGCTCATATCTTTCCTTTTCTCTTTAAGCACATGCACGAGAAATGACATCTGACGCAGATCGAAAGGATTGTCTCTGAGACTCAACTCCGCATATTTACGTATGGTGTCGATTTCCTCCTTTGTGTGGGAAGCCTTAAGACGCATATCGTCTGTCACTCCGGAATAGGGGGAGACACGATAAGGGTCATAATCTTCCTGAAACATGTAGCCCAGATAGAAATTACGATATTCCTCATTGGTCATCGTTGTGTCGTTGCGCGTATACTTCGCCATCAATTTCGGGAAATAGAAAGGACTTGTCGGATCAAGTGTCTCTTTCTTTATTTTCTCAAGATCCGGTTTCTCCACTTTTATTTTCCGTTTACTTGCGGAAGTCTCTGTGGGCACGGTAGTTTGAGCCTGCGTAAACACGGATGGCACAGCCACCATGGCCGCGACTACAAGAGGAAGTGAGCGTTTTATTAAGGATAATATCTTAAGCATCTTAAAATTCAATTAAAGGACTCTCGCCATTATCAAGAGTGAGTGTTTTGGTAGACCGCTATAAGCAGCACAGCCACGACTCCCATCTGCATCACTGTTATAGCGATAGGAAAGGCTTTGGCGAGAAAATACCTGACGAAACAGTTGTAGAAATTTCCCGATCGGATTGCCATGGGTTGTCCTTCGGGGGTGTTGGTATAGAGGAGAAATCCGAAAAAACAACCTGCAGCCGTGGCCACAATCATTGTGCCGTACACCAGACTCAATGTAGAAGCGAAGCTGAAGCCTAACAATCCTACGGCCAAACCCGTGATTGCACCGAGCAGAATATAGCCTGTGCCCTTTTTAGAACGTCGCAGTGGTGGGGGCTGCATTATCGTTGCCACCATCACGATAATTGTCATGCAGAGCCATCCGAAGAGAATGGTGGAATTGATGGGGACCACCGGATAGCCCTCCGGAGTGGTTGCGAAACTCAACGTAAGCAAACCCAGATAAGAACATGCCGGGGCGAGTGTGATTCTCACGCTCACTAATCCTAATGCCGTTGCGAATAGCAGACACGATAATATGATTAGAAATGTTGCCATAGGTTTAATTTCCGTCTTTCTTAAGCGATGGGTGGGGCAGAGAGGTAAACTATGCTATAATTAAAACGTCTGAAACTGAAAAAGTATTTATTCATTCTTTTTTTCAGCGTCTGTCTCCGGTGCAGTTGACGGTTTTATGTCGGGCTCCTTGTCAGACTTCGTCTCTTCCTTATTGCTCTCGTTGCCCGCCTCTACATCTTTCCCGCTTGTATCCGGAGAGACCGTAGCAGCCGTAGCTGCTGCGGCTGCTGTTGCAGTAGATTTGTTCATCTCAGGGTAAGCCACACGTGAATGATAGATAGTCGAAAGACGTTTCTTGAATGTATTCTTTATGATTTCCACATCTTTGAAAGAGATAGGAGCCTCTTTTAGCAAGCCGTCGGCAATCTGGGTATCGATAATCTTATCTACAAGATTATTGATAGCTTCGGGGGTGTACTCCTTGAGACTTCGTGATGCAGCCTCTATAGAATCGGCCATCATCAGTATCGCAGTCTCTTTTGACTGTGGATTAGGACCCGGATACTGAAATTTGGTTTTGTCAATCACTATATCCGGGTTCTCGTTTACCGCAGTATTATAGAAATATTTGGCTAATCCTTTGCCGTGATGCTCTGAAATAAAATCCTTTACTCTCGAAGGCAATTTTTCCTTGGAAGCCATAGCAAGCCCGTCGGTGACGTGAGATATGATTTTGTGTGCACTGGTCTCCGGGTCAAGTCCTGCGTGAGGATTCACTCCATGTTGATTCTCTGTAAAGAATATAGGACTCTTCATTTTACCGATATCATGATAGAGTGCGCCTGTACGGACAAGCATAGTATTTGCTCCGATAGCACGGGCAGCTTCGGCAGCCAAAGTCGAAACCTGAGTGGAATGTTGGAAAGTGCCGGGCGCTTCTTCCGCCAGCTTTCTCAGAAGCGGGCTGTTGATATCGCTCAACTCTACCAGTGTGACGGTAGAAGTAAATCCGAAGATTTTTTCAATCACTAAAATGAGGATATAAGCGAAAGAGAGCACCACCGAATTGATTGCGAATGTGCCGAGTATACGCCACGAGAAGCCCGACAGGTCGCCTGAAGACAACAGCGATAAGGCTACGAAGGTGATACAATATGTAATAAGGGATAAAACTGCTGTACGAAGCAGTTGCGACCTGCGACTCAGCTGCCTGATACTGAATGTAGCGACTAATCCCACAACCAACTCCATAAAAATGAAGTTAAATGGATCTGTGGCAACCAGGGCCGCTATCATCACTGTCACTAAAAGTGAGAAAATCGCTGTACGTGAATCGAAAAACACCAATATTATCACCGGCACTGCAGCAAAAGGCACCAGATATATGCCGTTGGCGAAATATTCAAACATCAAGACGGCGAATATCACGAATATGGTGATGAAGACTATAAGAAATGTCATCTGGCGCATATCCGAATAGAAACGTGATCGGTAGAAGGCCAGAAAACAGTAGAGAAGAATATAGATGATGATAATATATAGACCTTGGCCTATGGTGAAATAAGTGTGGGTGTAACTGTCGGCCTGACGGGTTGCCATCATGTCGAGATATGTGTTGAGATTGGTGAAAATCTGTGGAGTGATGATCTCTCCACGGTCTACGATGCGCTGACCTTTCTTGATCACACCCATTGCTCCCGTGACATTCAGATATTCCTGACTACGGTATTTGTAATCGGTTGCGGTGTCAATCACGATATTAGGAACTAAGCTGATATTAAGAGCCTTGCTTATCTCCGGGTCCATTTTGCCATAGTATTCCTCATACTCATAATTATATATGGAGTCAATATATCTGAACGCCCTGGCCGGAGAGAGCATGTGGGAGGCATTGATTGCTGCCACAGATTTTACCGATTTGTCGCTTTCATCAACAAGGCGCAGTTCCTTGTTGTGCATGCGGTTGATTTTTTCGTATAGTCTTGAATCGAGCACACCATCGGAATAAACCTGTTTCATGAGCATGATGAGCAGATTCTTCTCAGTAGTGGAGGTGTGGTCATTTATGAGCTGACTGAAACGCTCTATATTCGTTTTCTCAATATCGGGGATACGTTTTACGAATGGCGTGAAAACTTTGTCGATACTGTCGCGCATTCTTCGGGCCGAAGCCGAGTCGCGTAAGATAGGTGTGTCGAAATCAGCTGTCAGCAAAGGATATTTCCAAGGCTGGTTCTGTTCGAAAGAGAAACTCTGATGGTCGGCACGTGGCAACATGCATAGAATAACGATGACCGAAGACAGAGCCAGACCCAAACGGATCATATTATGGCGTGAGAAGAACTTTTTCCACATGATTCACGAAGCTTTATCTTTAATTAAGAGGTGCGTTGTGCAAATTTCACATCTTTGATTTTCTTGAGGGCGTCACATATTGCAGTGACGGTGTCGACACTGTCGATCTGTACCACTATCTCACAGTGAAACACTTCCTGTTTAGCTGCGATATTCAGACCTCGTATGTTGACTGCTAACTTTTGGGAGAGGGTGTTGGTGATTTCTTCCAATATACCGTGACGGTCAAGACCGTCTACAGATATCGTGGCTAAGAAACGTTCGGCTCGGCCTCCCCATTTCGTGGCGACCAACCTCGGTCCGAAAGCACTTTTCAGCCTCATGGCATTAGGGCAACTCACCTTGTGGACCACCACATTCTCGTCATCATCAACAAAACCTAATACTTCATCACCCGGAATAGGTGCACAACAGGATTCTAATTTATAATTGGGATTTTTATCATCGGGGAGCAACACGTATACTTGCTTACGGTTGACCGGCTCTTTTTTCTCTCCGTTTTTTTTCTTGGAAGAGAAAGGATTGCGGAGAATTTTGCTGAAGAAAGATTTACGCTCGTTCATAAGCGAGGCCATCTCTTTGGGTGAAAGGTTGATGGAGTCGCTGCCTATCATCGTGAAAAGCTCCTCACGGTTTTTAAGGTGATAATTCGCCACTATCTTGGTGATTATCTCATTCGTGGGCTGCAGTCCCATCTTCTCCAGAAGCTCGTTGAAGATAGTTTCGCCTTTCGCACTCAGGAATTTCTTGTCTTTACGCAGGAAAGCTCTGATCCTGTTCTGCGCTTTGGCAGTATGGCATGACTTCAGCCATTCCGGTTTGGGCTGCTGGGCGTTAGATGTGATGATTTCCACCTGGTCGCCGCTTTCAAGTTTGTGAGAGAGAGGCACAAGACGGTGATTGATTTTTCCGGCCATACAGTGCATTCCGAGTTCGGAGTGAATGGCGAATGCAAGATCCAGCACAGTGGCTCCGGCAGGAAGGGTCTTTAGATCACCTTTGGGGGTAAATACGTAAATCTCTGTCGAGAATAGGTTCAGCTTGATAGTGTCAAGAAAGTCGATTGCATTCGGCTCGGGATTGGCGAGTATATCCTTGATGGTATTGATCCATGTGTCAAGTTCAGTCTCATCTTCATGCACACCTGTTTTGTATTTCCAATGTGCTGCATAACCGAGTTCGGCGATTTCGTCCATTTTCCGTGAACGTATCTGTACCTCGATCCATTTCCCTTCCGGCCCCATGGCCGTGAGATGCAGGGCTCTGTAACCGTTGGCCTTAGGAATGCTCGTCCAGTCTCGCAGACGGTCAGGATGAATTTTATGACCGTCAGTAAAGAAAGTGTATATTTGCCAGCATCTTATTTTTTCCTGGGAGTCATCGTCATTTTCAAAAATGACACGCACGGCATAGAGATCATACACCTCCTCAAAAGGTACTTTCTTGTTTTCCATCTTATTATAGATGGAGTAGGCACTTTTGACCCGGGCTTTTATCTCATATTTAAACCCTGCGGCATCAAGTTTCGCTCTGACCGGCTTTACAAATTCCTCTACTATACGTTCCCTCGACTCTGATGTTTCCGACAGCCGTTCCTGAATCCATTGATATTTTTGAGGATGCTCATATTTGAAAGAGAGATCTTCAAGTTCTTGCTTAATTTTAAAAAGACCGAGACGATGAGCGAGTGGAGCGTAGACATATAAAGTCTCGCCGGCAATTTTGAGTTGCTTTTCCGGGCGCATGGAGCCGAGAGTGCGCATATTATGCAGGCGGTCGGCCATTTTTATAAGCACCACTCTTATATCGGTCGACATGGAAAGCAAGAGCTTACGGAAGTTCTCTGCCTGCAGAGATGACTTTGCTCCGAATCTGCCGCCGGAGATTTTTGTAAGTCCGTCAACAATATCGGCTATCTTTGTCCCGAAAGAGGCCTCGATATCTTCACGAGTGAATTCGGTGTCTTCGATTACATCGTGAAGGAAAGCGGCGCAGATGGAGGTAGAGCCGAGTCCCAGCTCCGAAATGACGATTTTGGCCACCGCTATGGGGTGGAGAATATAAGGCTCGCCGCTGCGTCGGCGCACACCCTTATGCGCCTCCTTTGCAAACCGGAAGGCTTTTTCGATAATCTCGACCTTTTTACGATGGTTGCTTGCCAGATAAGCTTTGAGCACCTCCTGATAGGCACTTTCCACCATCTGGTCTTCCTCCTGCGGGGAGTAATTTGGGTAAGGGGTCATAGGCGAAAGATGATGTTCAAGCGTGGCGCCGTGGCGTCGAGTTGTTGAAAGAGGATAACGAACACAAAATTAATAAAAAATGGTATAAAAACAAAAAGAACCGCGCACCTCACGGTGAACGGTTCTTGAGCTGCCTTTGATTCCGTGGCATACGGACCTCAGAGGCCCGGAACCGACGGCTTCCGTTATCAAAGACAGACGATAGAAATTACTAATGTATATAACCCAAAATTTAGACAATTATGTTTTTCTTTTTGACAGGCATAGTTTTAAGGCCCTAAAACATATCTAAGTCATGAAAAAAAGTTTTCGGTAATTTTCGAGTTACAAAGCTCTGTGCTGAATATGCGGTCATTGCAACTCAAATTATATGTATCATTATGGATAATCTCACTGGCCGGTGAGCCGGCAGAAGGCGACTGATAGAACATACGGAACTGATAAATTAAATTTGTTATGTAGTAAAGTTATGTAAAGAATAGAATAGGATTGAATATTCTTTTTTGTCTCGTTTCGATATAGAAACGCAGCTTATAGCGTGAATATTAGTGTAAAAAAGTAAAAAAAACCTAAATCTCACACTGATGAGATTCAGGTTTTTTTAAGGTTGGCTTGGTCAAAATGGATTAAAGCGAGTAGGGGAAATTCACCATCTCGATAGCTGCTACAGCTGCCTCGGCTCCTTTATTGCCGAGACATCCTCCCGCACGGTCGAGCGCCTGCTGTTCGCTATCTACGGTAAGCACTCCGAACAATACGGGGCAATCTCCCTTGGCATTGAGATTGGCGACACCTTGCGCCGCAATCTGGCATACATAGTCGAAATGTGGAGTATCACCACGTATCACGCATCCTATGGCAATGACGGCTTCCGTGGTGTGACCGGTGATTTTACCCGCTTTCATAGCCACTGCCGCTGCATTGACAAGCTCCACTGTGCCGGGCACTGAAAGTGATTTTATGCGGTTTTCCGCCACACCCGCTTTACGCAGCACATCAATGGCACCGTCACGCAGCGCGTGTGTGATTCTATGATTCCAGTCGGCTGTAATGACATAGAAATTGCCGGTAGCCCGGCTGTCGAGTGCCGGAATATGGAGTTCGGTTCCGTTGGTATTTAAAATTGTACTCATGATTTGTTATCTTCTTTTCCCTCTGCTTCCGGAGTCTCCGTTTGTTCGGTTGAGGCGGATTGTTCGGAGGCTGACTGCTCGTTAGATTCAGGAGCACCCGCCGGTTTCTTGTTAAATTTTGATTTCGCTGCGAGTGAGATCTTGCGGAAGAAGTTTTTCCATGCCGATTCGTTCTGCTGTTCTGTATTTATTACCTCTATCAAAGCAAGGATATCTCGTTCGAGCTCGATTGTCTCAAGAGCTTCGGCATGAGGCAGCACAGCGTTCAGGAGACGAAGAGCACGTGGACGCATAGTGCGCAGACGCATCATGATCTCAGCCATCTCAAGGGTCATCTTCACCTCTTTCCGGGTGACACGGCCGGTGCGTTTCTTTGAATATTTTATAGCCTCCGCATAGAATTTGAGAGCGGCTTTCAGATCGCCGGTAGAAGCTAGGAGCTGCCCGACATTACGCAGTGAATCTACGAGCTTGTCAGTGGCGGCTACAACTCCGGAATTAACTTTCTCATATAAGGCGCCGGCGTTGATCTGTTGTTTCACGAGGAGGTCAAGAGCTTTCTTGCGCGACCGCAGTATGCGGGTGGAAAGTTCCATAGCAAGGATATGGTACTTCCCGAACCGGTTCTCATCATATTTCACCAGATTATCGAGCACTTTGAAGAGCACTTCAAGTTCCTTTTCGCTCTGTTTATAATTTTTGAGGGCGAAATGAATCTCTGAGAGGTCAAACAGCAGGGCCACTAAAAGCGTGCGGAATTCGATATTGTCGAAATCAGGAAAATTACGCATTGCCATCAGGGCGGCCACGGTGCGTTCCATAGCATCCAGATATCTCTCTTCTGCAAGGAGTTCGGTGGCGGCTTTACGGCAGACAAGTGCTTCGTTAAGGATTGCGAATTCTTGCGACTCCTTATCGAATATTTCTGTCATCAAGGGTATTTCAATGGGTGTCATTATGATATATTGTAATTATTTTTATTTTTCAATTTTAAGTTCTCGCCCTTCAAATTCATTGAGCAGTTGTTTCCAATGTTCGGGCAGTGGTCGGGAATGGCTCGTAGCCGGATCAAAACTCACCATGACGGTTTCACAGATTGATTTGAATTCGCCGGTATTCTTTTCTCTTATTGCCTGAAGAAGCTTGAAGCTTTTTTCGTGCACCGACAGGCAGGTGGTGAGAACCTCGATTTCTTCTCCGAAATAAATGGGAGCTATATATGCGCAGTTTACATTAGCTATGACAGTATCCACATGTTTCCATTCTACTTTCTTGCCTTGTACGGCTTCAAAATAGTAAGCTTTTCCCGTGTCATAAAAGGTGAAGTAGACAGTGTTGTTGACATGGCCGAGCACATCAACATCATTGAACCGTATCTGTACGGGGGTGGCACAACGGAAAAGAGATATATCGGGTAAGTTCTTAGGATCCATATTTTTCAATATTGTTTAGGCGCTGTGAAGCGTATGTCATCAATTATATCACGACCCAGAGTCGCATTTATCGCACGGCACAGTTGCGAACGGTTCATCGTAAGTTCATGGCGTAAAGAAGCGTTGCGCACCCCGACCGACATAAGGGCGTCTCTCACTGTGGGACGCATACACTGCGCGGCAAGTTCCGGACCCACGATGACAGCCCATGCATCAATTGCCTTGCGTTCATCAAGACGGTCTTGCATACAGTTGTCTTGAAATGCAAGACGCAACACTTCACCGATGCTTTGCGATTCTTTTCTTTCCATGTCATTGCCAGTTTAGAGGTGTAAAATGGCCGTCGGATACATTCATGAGACTTCTCGGTCCCTCCATCCCCGCCAGAATGTCATCCAGATGCTTCCGGTTGGTGTCGGTTATGAATATCTGTCCGAATGTATCGGAAGAGGTCACCTCATGCATTATGTTTTCCACACGCGACGCATCAAGTTTGTCGAAAATATCGTCAAGCAAAAGTAGGGGAGTGGTGCCCCCGGCTTCTTTCAGATAGTCGAATATTGCCAGACGCAACGCTATGGTGAAAGTCTTCACCTGGCCCTGACTCCCGAGACGCCGAAGACTGTAGCCTTCAAGACTGGTCTCAAGTTCATCCCTATGGATGCCGGCAGACGTGTGGCCAAGCACCATATCTTTCGCGCGACGTTCGTCAAAGAGTTCACGCAGAGTGTGGCCTTCAAGTTGACTTGAGTAGGATAAGCCGGTGTTCTCTTTTTGTCCGGAAAGACGGGAGTAACATTCCTCCACTTTCGGGGCGAGAAGCTCCACCCATTCCTTACGGCAATTATATATAACTGCTGCGGCCTCCTCCATTCCCGTCTCTATACTTTCGAAAAGTAAAGGGTCGTTCACACCGGCGCGCAACATCTTGTTGCGGCTCTCGAGTGATTTGGTGTAACGTATGAGGTTGGCCAGATATTCAGGATGAGCCTGCGATATGACCGTATCCATCAGTTTGCGGCGTTCTTCACCGGGTCCGCGGATAATTTGTGAATCACCGGGCGTCACTGTCACAATCGGATAGCGGCCGATATGCTCGCTTATACGTTGATATTCCTTACCGTTACGCTTGAGACTCTTGGCTTTGCCCTTGGTGAAACCGCAGGTTATGGAGTCGGTCAATGCGCTGTCGGTAAGGAAGTCGCCTTTTACCAATAGCATTTCCTCTCCATGGCGCACGAGGGCATTGTCAGGAAGTGCGGTCATAGGACGCGCCATACTGAGAAAGTGAATGGCCTCAAGCAGGTTGCTTTTACCCATTCCGTTCATTCCCAGCAGACAGTTTACTCCCGGAGAGAAATCAATGGTAGCAGACGCAATATTCTTGAAATTGAGTATGTCTATATTTTTTAGGATCATTCGTCGTCTTTTTCACCGTAGGAGAGGTCACCGGCATCGCCGAGTCCGGGCACGATGTAGCTGTGTGAATTTATGTCCGGGTCGATGGCAGCCGTCCAGATTGTCGTGATGCCTCCCGGAAGCACATCGCATAGATATTCTATGGCCTGACGTGAAGCTATCACGGAGGCTATATGCAGACGGGCCGGAGTGCCTTTCTTGAGCAGAGCACGGTAACCGAGTTCCATAGAGCTGCCTGTGGCCAGCATCGGGTCAATGAGAATGAGGGTCTTGCCGTCGATTCTGGGAGTGGCCATATACTCTATAAGCACATCAAACTGGTTTCCTCTCTCCTTATAACGGCGATAGGCACTGACAAATGCATTTTCGGCAGTATCGAAAAACTCAAGAAATCCGTGATGGAAAGGAATACCGGCACGTAGAATGGTGGCGAGCACAATTTTGTCGGAAATATCATGACACATGGTATATCCGAGTGGTGTCTGCACTTTCTCTTGTGAATAATCAAGGCGTTTCGAAATTTCATAGGCCATGATCTCACCTATACGGTTGAGATTGTTGCGAAACCGCATCGGATCCTTTTGCATGTTAACATCACGGAGCTCTCTCATGTAGCGGCTGACGAGACTCGGGGTTGTAGCGAAGTTGATGATTTCAATATCGTTCATAGTTTAGATGGAATCAGGGAGCCTTGTTGCCGGCGCGCCGGCCTTTGTGCACCTTTAGGTTAAACTTATACAAATATAACTATTATAACCTGCTTTTTGTCGCATCCGATAGAAAAAGTTTTGCGCTTTCTCTATCTTTTTCAATCTGATTGCGTAGAGCTTCAATAGAATTGAATTTCATTTCATCACGAAGACGCTTGAAGAATGTCAGTGAAATCGGATGTCCGTACAGGTCACCGTCAAAACCGATTATATGGGCCTCTATCGTACGACGGTCGCCACGTCTTATTGTAGGGCGTGTGCCGATGTTGACTATGGCAGGAAGGTGAGATGAGTCGGGCAACTGGGCCATAGCTGCATATACACCGTTGGCGGGAATTGTCAGTCCCGGCTGGGGAAGCAGATTGGCTGTAGGGAAACCTATGGTGCGTCCGAGGCGATTGCCGGTCACGACGGTGCCCGAGAGTGTGTAATTACGTCCGAGCATGGAGGCGGCTGAGTCTATGTCGCCATTGAGAAGGGCTTTTCTGATAGCTGAAGAACTGATGTCGGCCACAAACGGGGCTTCAATAACATCGATGCCGATATTCTCTCCGATATGCCTGTAATCTGAAATAGAAAGCGTGACTCCGTCGCATCCGAAAGTATTGTCATAGCCCACTACGAGCGCCTCCACACCATATTGTTCATGCAGATGACGCATCCAGTCACGAGCGGTGGTGTCGCGCATCTCTTGATTGAAATGAAGTAATATAGGCCTCACACCGGCTTTGCGAAGCAATTCGGCTTTCTTTTCGATGGAAGTGATAGCCAGTGGCGCCCGCTGAGGAGCTATCAGCGACAAAGGATGACTGTCGAAGGTTATGACAATGGGTTCAAGATCTTTTTCCCGGGCCACTTCCTTTAACTTTTCGATAACTGCGAGATGACCTCTGTGCACGCCGTCGAAAGTGCCTATGGCAGCAACTGTAGGTTTCACTTTGAGGGCCCCTCCTCCGCAAGGCGTTTGCAGACAGCCAACATACTATTTTCTCCGTTATTATCAATCTGTATGGCGTTGAGACCTATCGAGCGTGCACTCTCACAATTTTTAGCCGAGTCGTCAAGCATGACTGTCTCTTTTGGATCAAGCCCGTATCTGTCTACAAGATGCTGAAATATCTCGGAATCGGGTTTACACATTTTTTCTTGAAACGAGGTTACGACACCGTCGAAATAATCGTTCATGCTCAAACCCTCCTGACGGAAAGCCATGTCGATCCAATGGTTGAACATCAGTGGATTCGTGTTGGAAAGCACGAACAGACGGAATCCCTTCTGACGGAGGTCACGTATGGCCTGAAGCCTCTCTATAGGCACTTCAAGCAGAAACTGCTCGAAAGCATCCCTTATTTCCGTGCAAGTGGTGCCGGGACGACATCTTGGCAACATGTTGTCAAAGAAATCCGCAGTGGTGGAGTGACCGTTTTCAAGAAGCAGGAACGGTCCTTTCTGTTCATATTCTCCGAGGAGAGCGGGCGCGTCTTCAATGCCGAGTGCCTCGAGGGCGTTTGCTGCGCGTTGGCGGTTGAGGTCAATTACCACTCCGCCGAGGTCGAATATTATATTTTTCATAATGCAAAATTAACAAATATTTGTCACTTACCCGACAAAATATTATCTTTGTGGGAAGAAAACTATATATAACTATAACAATCCACTATAAATAATATACCTATGGCAAAACAAAGAGCAGTCGGGATCCTGACTTCGGGAGGTGATGCCCCCGGCATGAACGCCGCTATACGTGCGGTGACACGAGCTGCGATCTTCGCAGGGTTTAAGGTGTTTGGCATCAAACGCGGTTACCGTGGTCTGATCACAGATGAAATCGAGGAGTTTTCCACTCAGAATGTATCCAATATCATACAGCGTGGCGGAACCATACTCAAGACAGCGCGTTGTAAGGAATTCCAGACCCCTGAAGGGCGCCAGTGTGCTTATGATGTGCTGCAGCGTCATGGTATCGACTGCCTTGTAGTGATCGGTGGCGACGGATCTCTCACAGGTGCGCGTATATTCGCCAACGAATTCTCGTTCCAGGTTGTAGGGTTGCCCGGCACAATCGACAATGACCTCTATGGCACCGACTCCACTATCGGTTATGACACTGCTCTAAATACTATCATGGATTGTGTTGACAAAATCCGTGATACGGCCACTTCCCATGAGCGTCTGTTCTTTATAGAGGTGATGGGTCGCGATGCCGGTTTCCTGGCTCTTAACGGTGCTATCGCCTCCGGTGCCGAGGCTGCCATAATCCCTGAAATCTCCACTCAGGAGGATCAGCTTGACGAACTTATAGCCAACGGTTTCCGTAAATCAAAGAACTCTTCGATCGTACTCGTGGCCGAATCTCCCTCTACCGGCGGTGCCATGGGCCTGGCAGAGAGGGTAAAGACAGAGTATCCTAATTATGATGTGCGTGTCACTATCCTCGGTCATCTACAGCGGGGTGGTTCTCCGACGGCTCATGACCGTATTCTCGCCTCACGAATGGGCGCCGCTGCCGTGGATGCACTATTGGATGATCAGCGAAATGTCATGATCGGTATCAAGAACGATGAGATTGTCTATGTGCCTTTCACAAAGGCTATCAAGAATGACAAGCCTATCAATCAGGAATTGCTCTCAACCCTGCGTCGTCTCTCAATCTAATCTGTATTTAACAAGATAACCTTATCTCAAAAATTCTCAAGCAAATTATAGCTTAATCATAGTGCTGATTTATCAGCTGCTCATACAAAATGCCGGCCACACAAAGTGAATTGTGTCACCGGCATTTTCTATAGTGTTTCAGACTGAGCTTTATACTGAAGGTCATTTCAGGATATTGGCTTTTACACCTGACATGCGGTTGGACTCGTCACCGCGATTTATTTTCTTACCGAAACCAAATGTGTAGGTAGCGGCAAGTTTTATAAAGGCGTGTCCTTGCCCGTATACTGTCTGTCGGAGATCATAGTATGGGGTATACAGAGTAGTGGTGGAGTTTTTCCAGTTCCAGGTTGCAAATCCATTAAAGACAACCCTCAGATTCCACACACTGTCAGCCCATCCGGCACTTATATAATATATTGACCTGCTCGACTCCCATGTGCCTGTCATAGTATTCGGACAGGAACGTTGCGGAGAGATGAAGGTGGCGCCGAAATTAAAGTCTTTTAGATAATAGTAAGCCTCTATGGAATAATCGATAGCTGACTTCGTCAGGTTGTAAGGATAGCCATTGTGAATTATAGTATTCTGTAGATTTCCTGACAGTTGTAAGGACGCATTGAAGAGATCAACTGAAGCATATAGCCCGTAAGAGATGTTGGAGTAGTGGCCTGAATTCTGGGATATAGTGCGCAGTATGCCATCTCCCGAAGGTTGATAGTTGAAAACAGCTCTGTTATTCAGAATTGAAGTCGATGTATATGCCGAGCAATAGAAAGTATTGGAGGGAAAGAAGCTATAGGAGCCGTTGATACTGAATCGTTTCTCGGGTTTCAGTGATGGATTGCCTGTGTAGGCCATCAATGGATTGGATTGTATGATGTTATTGCTCCTGTAGTAAGCGGCCGGGAGAGTGCTGTTGTAGTTGAAATCAGCTCTCAGGGAATGTTTCTTGCGGAAGGAATACTGTAAGGAGAGGTTGAGCCATGGCGCTTTGGATAGGTCGGTGAGGTCGGAATAAGAGAAGCGTTGCCACTGCAGGCCTACGGAAACCCTTCCATAGAAATCACCGGCATAAATTGAGTAGGCCAAAGAGGGGGTGAGACGCAGTGATCGGGTATGGTCGGTGGCGTCTGCTGTTCCTTCATATATTATCTTGTCAGCCATATATTCTCCGTCAAATATGGCGCTTAACGTAGATCGGTTTTTAAAATTGTGAAAAAAGGATACTGAAGCTGATGCTCTGTGAGTGTCTCCTTTGGCGAGATTCAGGTAAGGGGAGGAGGTGTTTTCAGTATACCCGGTCAGTTGTCTTGTGTGCGAGAAAGAGTAGTTAGGAGCCACCGTCAGCGTATTGTCTTTGGGCAGATGCAGTGTGAGCTGTCCGTAATAAGATATGGAGTTGACATGGTCCGAATGGTCGGATTCGTAGGAGGAGGCAGGTGTTATCTCCGGCGAATAACTTACAGTGCCATATTGTGAATTGACAGGCTTATGGTCAAAGTCTCCTGCTATGGAGTTACGTACAGTCATTTTTTCAGTGGCATACGTTGCGCGAAAAGTCGACCAGTAAAGGCGGTTCTTGATATCGGACCCTTCTACACCGGAATATCTATGGAAAGTGTTGAGATCCCCGCTCGCGTCAGGGATTCTGAATGTCTCCTCGCTGAGGGTGCCAGCATGAGTATCATCACGGTGGTATCCTCCCAGACTTATGTCGTAGGTCATTTTTTTATATTGTAATTTCCCATATCCGTTAAGTTGTCCTGAGTTGTATAATATGTTATGGTCTGTGTAACCTTTCAGATAACCTCCGTATTCATATTTCACCATTATGAAATTCACTACATGCGGTTTCCCGAGAAACCTTGGATCAGAAGGGAAATCATAGTATTCCACCTTCCTCACATCTGCCATCCTCATGCCTTTCATGTCATCACCTGATGCGGGCAGGAAGTCAATAAATATTTCAACCGGTGCCCCTGTCAGTGTCGTCACCCCGTTCAGACCTCCCGTTCTGAGATAAGGGATAGCCATTCTTGTCAGAAGTTCAAGTCCGGTCTGTGATGCGTTTTTCTGCCGTGTGGTAGGGATGAAAGTGGTGCGGTCGGAATACACGGTGGCATAGTCGGGATTCACTTCAAGTCCTTTGAGATTGATGGGCAATTCCTGCATTTTTATTGTGCCCATATTGAAATCATGACAGTTTATAAATAGTGTCTTATAACCGATCGAACTGATTTTAGCTATCACATCCCTGCGATCACAAGGTATCGAGAATCTGCCGTCGTCGCCGGTTATTGCGTAGGTTATGGCTGTCGAATCATTGGGTGTGAGAAGCATTACAGTTGCGGCTACGACAGGTTGATTATCCGGTCCTGCCGTACGTCCCCGATACACGTATTTGCCATGTTGCAGGGCCTCAAGAAAAAAGGTGCTCTTACGGTTAAGTATCGTCACGGGATTTAATCCCACTGCGAGGCGTATCGCTTCTTGCGGATCGTCGGTATTTATAGAGGCACTGGTGGAGTAGTTTTCCAATTCATTATATATAAAGATAAGATTGATCTCCGGATGCTGTTCACCGATAAGGCTCAGTGCCGAAGCCAGAGGGGTATCCTGAAATTTATATGAATAGGACGCACTATGTGCATGAAAGAAAGCAATCATAATTATGATTGAAAAAAGCAGGCGAAGCATATTGGATGTAGGTTAGGAAGGTGATGTATTACTCGATAATAAGAGTCTTGTCGGAGAGATATATTGAGAACTGCCGGAAATTGTTGAGCAGGTCAATGACATCTTCGATTGGAAGATTCGGATTCCAACGAAAATATAGACGCAATTTTTTAGCATCCGCCGCTTTGAAGCTCACTTCTAAGCCGTAGTGTTGTCTGATTTTTTCAATGATTTCCTCAAGAGGCTCATTTTCAAATAAAACAGGAGCCATGATGGCCGCAGTGGACTGATCTTGAGTCTGCGAAAGCATAGTAGATGATTGTAGCGGATTGTCGGGTCTACTATTGATTGATTCAGAGCTAACCACCGCCTCTTTCTCTTTTTCATAAAGTTTCACTCCGATTACAGTAGCGATGGCTGTAAGCGATATTATTGCTAAAGCTATTACGGCCGCTGTATTGCGCAAGAGTTGTTTGGTCACTCTGTTTGTGTATGAATTCAACTGTTTCTTCTGTCCGGAAGGCGGGGCGGATAGTAAGGAATGAATTTTATTGGCAACCGTGAAAGCCTCCCATTCTTTATCAAGATCAGCCTGTGGCGATTGACGAAGAGAGGCCCTCATCTCACACATCAGTTCATATTTCTCCCTTGTTTCCGGGTCAGCTAATAAAGATAAGAGATTTTCTTCAGAAAAATTTTCCGGATGTTCTATCGCTTCAAAAAGTCGGTTGGTATTATCCATGATGATTAAGTTTTAGACGTAGCAGATGAATGGCGTGGTTAAGGTGTTTGTAAACGGCCTGACGGGATATGCCGAGAGCTGCGGCTATCTTTTTTGTATCAAAGCCCTGTTGAAATCTCATTTTTACTACTTCCCGGCAGTTGCCTGAAAGATCAGACTCTACAGTTTCTGTGATTTTAAGAAAAGTAGTTTCATCAGGCCAATCCGTTTCTGATTCTTTCCCTGTCACATCTCCATTCTCAAGACTGTAAAGTCTGTGTATCTTCTCTCTTACCGACAGATGCCGGATATGGTTAAGACAGCGGTTACGGGTGGCACGGAGAAGGTAAGAAGAGGTGAGATCAGACTTCCTTTCACTAAGGGACGTATCTTCGTCAGCCGTATCTTTTTCACTTACTATAGAGGCGAAGATATCATGGACAATGTCTCTGGCCACACTTTCATCATCCAATATTCTGAAAGCGAGCCTTAGCATAGGGGTATAATTTTCCCGGAAAAGCCGTTCGATGTTTTCTATTCTCTTCATACACATTAAAAACACTCGACCTTTCCGGGATTCAACCTCACACTAATGAAAAATGTGATTAATTATAGGAGGAGATCAGATTTCGGATGCAGGACCAATATCCTTTATTGCTTCTGTCAACTTTCCGCCACCGTCGATTGAAGGGGAGAACCGGGGGAGCACATTCAGCATCTCTTTGGGGAGAAGTTGTGTGGCATCGTTGAGTGTGGCGAGCACGCACACATCTCCCGCGAGCCCGCATAGATCTATAGAGCCGATATTATTATCACGGATTATTGACAACAACTGTTGCCTGGCTGCCGGGTTCTTGAGAATCGAATATTCCTCTTCATCAGGTTTCTCACCTTTATAAAGGAAAGTAACTTGTCCCGGGGTCTCGTAAAGAGCCGGGAAAAGTGGTGGCCAGACAGCAGCGCCGATAGTATCGTGGACGCAGTGACGCGGCCATTCTCCGCCATTTTCAACAAAAGAACAGTGATTGAACGGATGCCTGTCGGCCGTTACAACCTTATGAACATATCTGCCGCCGTTATCGGCAATATATAGGGCCAGATCGTTCATAGCGGTCTCCGCACAGGGCACGGGTAGTGTGCCGGAGATAAAGTCCACTTGTGGATCGATTATGAGTAGAAGTCGGTTCATAACAATGAAGTATATGGGATGTCAGAGGAGTATAATTATCAGAGGAATATAATTAAAAAGGACGAGTCCTCACGGATCCGACCTTTTTGTACTGTTGTTATGTGCAATAATTGAATTGATGTCGTAAGTGGGTGGAGATGGATTCGAACCACCGAAGGTATAAACCAGCAGATTTACAGTCTGCCCCATTTGGCCACTCTGGTATCCACCCGTGCTCAACGGTTGTTTCCCGAATTGCGGTGCAAAGTTACGAAGTATATTTGAACTGAGCAAATAATTGAGGGGAAAAATTTGAAGAGCGTGAAAATTTTTTGGTCGACTTTATTCAGCCAGTTGCTTGAGAATTGTCAGCAGTGCATTTACATCCGGTTCCGGAGTGTCTATCCATCCGTTAAGGGCCAGAGATCCGTTTTCAGGATTCAATGTCATGCACACTGTGCGTATGCCCATGGTGTGTCCATTGAAGTTTTTATTATCGAGATTTGCCACGGTGCCTATGGTGGCGCCTTTAAATTTATCTGCCATCTTTGACACATCGAGTGATCCTGTGACAATACCATTTGAAAGCACCACTTTCTTGTCTTCTTTACGTATATTACCGAATTGTGAGAGAATCGACATCAGATCCATAGGAGGATTGCCGTTGGTGGAGATTATGGCTTTGTAGTTTTCTGTATAATCGCCCGGCTCACTTATGGCCAGGGCTGTCGTGCCGTCAAGAGAGGAGATAGCTTCTACCGCTTTGTCGGCCATAGCTCCGAACCCTTCGGCTATTTTATTTAGTTTCTTTACGAGATCTTTTGAAATGGCCATGGCGAAAATCATATTGGCGTTCTGTGATAAGGCCTTTACGTCGTCCACGTCGATCTTATCGCCCGGAAGGAGATATTTCGCGGGCTGATATTTATCATTGAGCACCATAGCCTTTGCTTTAGCCTCACCTTTAAAGAAATCTATGTGGAATGATAGTGCCGAGGGATTTTCAAAAAGAAATCCTGTTACAAGCGACAGTTGGGCGGCATCGCGCATTGAGAAGGATTTCGTGAAATTTTTGATCTGTCCGTACCCGACTATGTCGTGGGTCATTGTAGAGAGATCGGAAGCCACTGGCAGAGACACAAAACTTTGAGCCTGGTCAAGACTTGAATAATTCTGTATGGCTTTTGTGTCGATCGAAGTGGAGGTGCCGAGTGCCATCCACATCTGGGCTCCGTTGACAGCTATGGGGCCTGAAACTTTGATTTTGCCGTCGACGTTCTCAAACTCTGTGCCGGTCTGCTGCTCAACAAAATTACAGAATTTGTCGGTGTCGGCCAGAGCTGCCGTAAGATAGGTGTGGTAAGCATCCGTGAATATCAAGGCGCCGATAGGGTCGATGCCGCTGTCTCCGGAAAGGAGCATCTTTATTATCTCTTTTGTACTTCCGTCGGTAAGGGTCTGGGAGGAAAGAATCTGCTCAAGTTCTTTTCCCGGTGTAATTGTAGATCCTTCCACCTTGCAACCGGCTTTCTCAAGAAGTGAGGCGAGATTGAACCCCACGACTGCTCCGGCCGAAGAGGGCACTGTTGACAGAAGATCTGAAACATTGGCGCTTTTCTCTTCCCGGCATGAAGTCAGCGAAGGAATCAGAGCCACCAACACACAGAGCAAAGCTATGCTCAGCGGTTTTACAGAAATGATATTTTTTTTCATATAAGTGATATTTATAAATTATCAGGGTCAGATTGACAGGGAGCGAAAATATGCCTTGTTCAAAAACCTGTCAGGCTGAAGAAATAAGGCCCAAAGATAGGAATTTTTTAATCTTTAGCCAAAATATTTTTTGTGTAATCATATTTAATAACTAATTTCGCAGACAGATAAGGATACAGTGTCACCTCTGTGCCTTTGATAATGACTTAATCTAAAATCTTAAATAAAGAAATAATGATTCAGATTTCACAACGCATTCAGGCTCTCTCTCCATCAGCTACGTTGGCTATGTCGCAGAAGAGTGCCGAACTTAAGGCTGCCGGTGTCGATGTCATCAACATGTCGGTCGGTGAGCCCGACTTCAACACTCCCGATTTCATCAAGGAGGCGGCCAAGAGAGCTGTGGATGAGAATTTCTCACGTTATACTCCCGTAGCGGGTTATCTCTCTTTGCGTAAAGCTATATCCGCCAAATTGCTCCGTGAAAATCATGTGGAATATGCTCCGGAACAGATCGTGGTGGGCAACGGTGCCAAGCAGGAGCTCTGTAATGTGCTGCTCGCCTGCATAAATCCCGGCGATGAGGTTATCATCCCTGTCCCCGCCTGGGTAAGCTATGTGGAAATGGTGAAACTTGCCGAGGGTGTCACTGTAGAAGTGTATGCCGGTGTTGAACAGGATTTCAAGATTACTCCCGAGCAACTTGAGAAAGCTATTACCCCGAAGACCCGCATGATCATGCTCAATTCACCCTCCAACCCTACGGGAAGCATCTATAGTTATGATGAGCTCAAGGGGCTGGCTGATGTCCTTGCCAAATATCCCGATGTAATGATTCTGGCAGATGACATCTATGAGCATATCAATTTTGTTGATGAAGTCCACAGCATCTGTGAGTTTGAAAACGTGCGTAACCGTGTGATAATAGTCAACGGCGTGTCGAAGGCATACGCCATGACCGGATGGCGCATCGGTTACATGGCCGGACCTCTTGCCGTGGCTAAAGCTGTGACAAAACTTCAGGGTCAGTACACCTCAGGCGCCTCATCTATAGCCCAGAAGGCCGCCGAGGCTGCCTACGACGGTCCGCAAGACTGTGTGGAGGAAATGCGTGTGGCTTTCGAACGACGCCGTGACCTTATCGTGTCGCTGGCCAAGGAAATCCCCGGTTGGGTGATTAATGAGCCTCAGGGTGCTTTCTATCTTTTCCCGGAGGTTAGCTCTTATATAGGTAAGAAAGCCGGCGACCGTGAGATAAAAAGCAGCGGCGATTATGTTATGTATCTTTTGGAGGAGGCCCATGTGGCTTGTGTCGACGGCGCTGCCTTCTGCGCTCCCGGCTATATGCGTCTCAGTTATGCAACCTCCGATGATAATATCCGCGAGGCAATGCGCAGAATCCGCGAGGCTTCTGCCAACCTTCAGTGACACTCTGCCCGAGAAAATAGATATTAGATGCAGATAGAAGAAATCCGACTCACAGGGATGCTGCCGAGAGTGTTTCTCTCGGAAAGCATCCCTGTTTCTGATGTGTGGCGTAACCAACTGATTTTCCGTAGAGGTGTCTGTTATCGTGTCGAGGCCGCCAGCGGCGCCGGCAAGTCGTCTATGTGTGCCTACATATTCGGAGCTCGCACTGATTATGAAGGTATATTAAGGTTTAATGATATTGACGTCTCCACTCTTTCTATGAATGCTTGGCAGGAGCTTCGCCGACGCAATCTGGCTTATCTCCCTCAGGAACTGTCGTTGTTTCCCGAACTGACGGCCATGCAGAATATCATGCTTAAGAATTCCCTTACCGGATATATGGAGGAGGAGAGGATAGAGCAATGGCTCCACGAACTGGGCATAGATTCGCGCCGGGATTATCCTGTAGGCCGCATGTCGATAGGGCAGCAACAGCGAGTAGGGATAATACGTGCCCTATGCCAGCCTTTTGATTTCCTGTTGCTCGATGAGCCGGTCAGCCATCTCGATGATGAGAACAATCGGAAAGCGGCAAAAATTATACTCGGAGAGGCCATGCGTCAGGGAGCCGGAATTATCAGCACTTCCGTTGGCAACCATCTCATGATAGAGGAAAGTGTGAGATTGCAACTCTAAACAAAAGCTGTTAACTATAAAATGCAACAGAATTCACGACGTTTGATTTCACGACTATTACGAAAAAATACCTCCCGGGCTCGTATAGTCGGGTTTATTCTTTCCAATTTTCTCGGGCTGGCCATAATAGTGGGTGGCCTTCAGTTTTATCAGGATGCCCGTTCATTATGGGGCTCAGACGATAGTTTCATAAATAATGACATACTTGTTGTGAATAAAAAGGTGTCTTCGTCCAACGCTTGGGATCGAGAGGTATCAGTGTTCACACCTCAGGAAATGGACGATCTTAAAGCCCAACCCTGGGTAAGGAGTATAGGCGAATTCAGTGCCGCCGACTACAGGATCTGGGCTTCTGTGGGGGCCGGTGGTAAAGGTATGTCTACAATGCTCTTTTTTGAATCGGTGCCTGATCGTTTTGTGGATGTAAAGTCGTCGGAATGGAATTTCCGGAGCGACAGTGGTGAGGTGCCGATTATAATATCGAAAGATTATCTGGCCCTCTATAACTTCGGTTTCGCCAATTCAGCCGGACTTCCGCAAATGTCGGAGAATATCTTGAGTGGTATCCCATTGAGACTGACCCTGACTTCTGATGACGGACGGAAAGTAAAGGAGTTTACGGGTCATGTAGTAGGTTTTTCCAACAGACTGAACACTATTCTGGTGCCGGAAGAATTTATGAAGTGGAGTAACAGTGAGTTAGGCACAGGGAGGGGTAAAAGCGGACCGTCTCGTCTTATTGTTGACGTCAACAGTCCCGGCGATGTGGCTATCAAAGATTACCTTGAGGCTAACGATCTTGAAGTGGCCGGAGACAAAAGTAACAGTTCGGCATCTTATCTACTGAATGTCGTGACGGGGATAGTGCTTGCGATAGGTGTGATCATAACCGTATTGTCATTTTTTATACTTCTGCTTTCCATGTCGCTGCTGATGGAGAAGAATCGCGACAAACTTCATTCCCTGCTCATGTTGGGATGTCCTGTGAGAGAAGTGGCAGCACCTTACAAAAGAATCGTGGTGGTGTCAACAGCCGTTGCGTTTCTCTTTGCCTTGGGAGCCGAAATGATACTGAGAGGATGGTATCTGGAGCCCTTGCGCGGACTTGGTGCCGATACCGCCGGATGGTGGACAGGACCCTTGGTCGGGTTATTATTATCGGTGATAATGATGACGGTCAATCTATTTGCGGTTAACAACAGGGTAAAAAAAGCCTGGAGGTAATTTTTATCTTTATTTCATAAATCCTGACCGTTCCGCAGGGAAATGAAGAAGTGGTTTATTAACTGACTATTAGGTGAAAGAGTGTTGAAATTACACTATTATTTTAATTGTTAATATTGTTAATTAACAGTGTTAATAGGTTAATGCTGATATCAATAAAGAAAAATTAATGCTTACATTTGCGCAGATTTTGATGGTCTGAAAGTGAAAAACTCTCCGAATGCTTTTAAAGACATAGGAATTTGTAAATGTGGGATAACCACC
The DNA here is from genome assembly GCA_964586465.1 of uncultured Sangeribacter sp. Classification (GTDB taxonomy): domain Bacteria; phylum Bacteroidota; class Bacteroidia; order Bacteroidales; family Muribaculaceae; genus Lepagella. Next base: position 19,887 of record CAZPHL010000002.1, on the reverse strand, counting down.
GAAGATGCTTAACTAAAGAAAGATACTGCTTAACTATATAAATGATCTAATCATTAAGTTATGGTATTACAGAAAGATAGAGTCTCTTTTCCAATAAGAGGTCAGGAATCGTTGTAACTTACTGTGAAACGTGGCTCCGTATTTCTAAATAAATGTTAAAAAATATGAAATAAAAAAACAAAGAAGTGAGGCAATGTGTAATAAGGTTTAGGATAAGGAAAAATTAACAATTGAGAGTGTAGATTTAACACTCTTAAATAGTTGAATTGACTTTTTGAATTACCTGCTCTACTCTGTTTTCCCCGTTTGGGAATTCAACTGACCGAAGTTCTTTGCAACTCTAACTAGAGAGAAAAACGGTTTAGCCGTGAAACTCAGATAGGAATGAATATTTTTAACCTTTTATAAACCATAAATTGATTTTGCATGAAGAACGTATGTTTTCATCTGACTCGGAGGTTATGGGCTTTTATAGCAATGATGCTCTTGCTCTTACCTCCGGCCATGGCTCAGAAGATTACGGTAAACGGAACCGTACTTGATGAGTTCGGTGAGCCGCTGATTGGCGCAACCGTGATGGAGAAAGGTACAAGTAATGGTACAGCAGCCGACTTAGACGGTAACTTTACCCTCACTGTACCGAGTAATGCCACTCTTGTGGTGAGCTACGTCGGCTATGATCCTCTCGAAGTGCCGGTTGACGGACGCACTCAGATCACTATCGAGATGAAGGAGAATGCTACTATGCTCAACGAGACTGTCGTCATCGGTTATGGTACGGTGAAGAAGTCTGACGCCACCGGTGCTGTGGCCATGGTGAAGCCTTCTGAAGTGGAAGCCGGTCTGGCTACTTCAGCTCAGGATCTGCTCGTAGGCGCAAGCCCCGGTGTGGTTGTTACAACTGACGGTTCTCCCCAGGGTGGAGCTTCTATCCAGATCCGTGGTGGTGCTTCTATTTCAGCTACTAACGATCCTCTTATCGTGATTGACGGTGTGCCCATGAGCACTAAGGGTGTATATGGCGCCTCCAACCCCCTTTCTTTGGTGTCGCCGGAGAATGTGGAATCTATGACTATCCTTAAGGATGCCTCCGCCACAGCGATCTATGGTAGCCGCGCCTCTAACGGTGTGATCATCATCACAACCAAGAAAGGCTCAAGCGGTAAACCACAGGTGACTTTCACCGCCAATATGTATGTGAATACTCCGCGCACTCTGCTGGACGTGATGGATGGAAACGAGTTCCGCAATTATATCATCAACCGCTATGGTGCCGACTCAGCTCAGGCAGGACAGCTTGGTGATTATAACACCAACTGGCAGAAAGAGGCTACCCGCACTACTGTTTCTTCCGACTACTCTCTCAGTGTAGGCGGTACTGCAGGTGTACTTCCTTATCGTGTGTCTGTATCTTTCACCAACAACAACGGTATTATCAAGAAAACCGGCATGAACCGTGGTACTGCTTCTATCAGCATAACTCCTAAGTTCTTCAACAACACTCTCTCAGTCAATGCCAATGTGAAAGGTTCTTATGTCGAGAACACTTATGCCGACAACACTCTCGGCACTTGCGCAGGCATGAACCCGACAATTCCTGTAAGGGATTTCACCAACGGCGCTGCCGTATTTGACTACTGGACATCTTACAACGCTTCAGGTGAAGTTATCGGTCCTGACGGAAAAGGCACTCAGCTCAATACAGCCACTGCTCCTGTAAACCCGATTTCACAACAGTTGGCACAGACTTCCAAAGGTAAATCCTGGCAGTCAATCGGTAACCTCCAGCTCAACTACAAGCTTCCTTTCCTTCCTGAGTTAAGCGCAGACCTTAACCTCGCTTACGACTATCAGCATGGTACTTGGGAGGGCGGTGTATATCCGAACACTCCGAGAGCATGGGCAAATGGTTGGCAATATCCTGTTTATGGTGCCGACGGTTCTATCGAGAAGGCAGAGACTGTAAAGAACGGTGGTACGATGTACACCAACCAGTATCAGCTCCGCACCAATCTCCTTCTTGATTTCGTGCTCAACTATAACAAGTATTTCGAGGCTATCAAGACCAACGTTGACGTAACAGGCGGTTACTCTTGGCAGAAATTCTTCAACAAAGGCCGTTCTTTCTCATTCGTTAACAATGTGAACGGTGATCCCGCTTACGAGCAGTATTTAGGTGTGCAGGCTCAGCCTACCGATCGCTTCCGCGTTCCTCATCAGCTCGTGTCATTCTTCGGTCGTGTGAACTTCGTATTCGTCGACAAGTATCTGCTTACTGCTACCGTACGTTATGACGGTACATCTCGTTTCTCAAAAGATAACCGTTGGGGTACATTCCCTGCATTCGCATTAGGTTGGAAGATTCTCGAGGAGAGCTTCATGGACGGTGCCCGCGGTTTCATGAGCGAACTTAAGCTCCGCGCAGGTTACGGTGTGACCGGTCAGCAGGATATAGGCGACAACTACTTCCCCTATCTCCCCGTTTACTCACAGTGGACCGGCTTAGGCTCGATTTATCCGGCTCTTCTTCCCGGCGGCCAGCAGGTATTCCCCGTATCTCCGGAAGGATATAACGCAGCTATCAAGTGGGAGGAGACTCACACATGGAACGGTGGTATCGACTTTGGTTTCTTGAACAACCGCATCACCGGTAGCTTCGAGCTTTATCGTCGTGAAACTAAAGACCTTCTGTTCTATACCTCTTACCCTGCAGGTTCAAACATCACCAACAAGGGTGATATGAACATCGGTAACCTTGTCAATAAAGGTATCGAGTTCAACATTACTGCACGTCCTGTCGTAACCAACGATTTCACTTGGACTACAGCTTATAATATCGGCTACAACCACAATGAGATTACCAAACTCTCTGACGGTGCCGACACAAGCTTCGGTAACGTAGGTACTGACCTTCTGGCTCAGAAGCATGCCCTCGGTCACGCAGCAAGCTCATTCTATGTTTATGAGCAGGTTTATGACAAGAGCGGCAATCCTCTCGAGGGTGTGTTCGTAGACCGCAACGGTGATGGTCTTATCAATGAATCTGACCGTTACTTCTACCATAGCCCCGCTCCCAAGGTGACTATGACCTGGAATAACAACTTCTCATATAAGGATTGGGACTTCGGTATTTCCTTACGTGCAAACATCGGCAACTGGCTTTACAATTCCAATATGGCCGGCACAGTGGATAACGCCGCCAACAATTCACTCCCCTTGTCTAACCTGATGAGAAAGACGTTCATCTTCGAGGATGTTACCTCTACTACGAAGCTTTCAGATTATTTCGTACAGAATGCATCGTTTGTACGTTGCGACAACATCACAGTAGGTTACACATGGCGTGATCTTCTCGGCGATCGTCTGCGTCTCCGTCTCTATGGTGCGGTTCAGAATCCTTTCGTAATTACGAAATATAAAGGTATGGATCCTGAGAGCGCCGGCGGTATCGACAGCGGTGTATATCCCCGTCCATTCACATTCACACTCGGTGTAGTAGCATCGTTCTAAACCCTTCAATTAACAATTTAAACAGACAAGGATTCTCAATATGAAAATCAGCAAATATATAGCGATAGGTGCTCTGACGTTGACCCTTGGTCTCTCCTCTTGTGTGGGCGACCTCAACGTTGACCCGGAGAACCCCACCACCAAGACCGAGCTTACGTCGAAGGAGGACTATCTTGGAGTGCTTGCGCGTGTTTACGGAGGCCTGGTGTTTACGGGCGGTGTTTCGGTAAATGACGAAGGCCGTGCTGTCTACACCCGTCTGATGTGGAACCTCGAGGAGCTTCCGTGTGACGAGGTCATTATCGGTGATAACTGGAAAGATGCAGGTATACCGGAGGTTAAAAATGCCAATGCCGGACCTGACTGCGCGATGCTTTACGAAGCATACTGCCGCTTCAATTATCAGATTGCCATCTGTAACGAATTCCTCAAGGTAATCGATGGTGGCGCTCAATACTTCTCGGAAAACGAGATCAAACAGTTCAAGAGCGAGGTGCGCACTCTGCGTGCTCTGAGCTACTATCATATCATCGATATCTTCGGCAAAGGTCCCTGGACCACTGAGGAGAGTGTCGTAGGTTCAATTCCTCCCACTTACAGCCGTCAGGAACTTTTCGATGCCGTGACAGCTGATCTGGCTGATGCTATCCCTGATATGCTCCCTGCTTCTCAGCAGATTTATGGCCGTCTTTCCAAAGAGGCTGCTCAGATGCTGCTCGCTAAACTTTACCTCAATGCCGAGGTTTACACAGGCCGCTCAATGTGGAAAGAGTGTGCCGATCTCTGCAGCCAGATTGCTACAACAATTCCTTGGGATGCAAATCTGGAGTACAAGTATCTCTTCTGCGGCACAAATGATAAGTATGTAGGCAACGGTGAGATAATCTGGGGCGTACCTCAGGATGCCAATACAATCCAGACCTATGGCGGCACTACTTATCTCTCAGTAGGTGCTTACAACAGTGATGTTGACTGTCTGCCTTACGGCTGTGCAGGTGACCAGTGGAACGGTCCGCGTGTATTGTCAAACCTCTCACAGGCTCTTGCTTCCAATGATAAGCGTCGTCTTATCTATGAGGGCGATCTGCATGAGAACGTTCTTCCCGCCGATCTTGAGAACTGGACGGGTGACGGCGGCGGTTACATGTGTGTAAAATATGTTTACACTCCTGAAACCAACTATGACAATGCCGATGGCACAAGCACTGCTGTAAATGCTTTCAACAATGCTGACTTCCCATTGTTCCGTCTTGCCGACGTTTATCTGATGCTCGCAGAATGTGAACTCCACGGACAGTCTTGCAACGGTCTTGACTACTATAATAAAGTACGTATCCGCGCCGGTCTTGCTCCAGTAGGCAACTACACAGCTGACGAACTGTTGAATGAGCGTATGTGTGAGCTTTATTGGGAGGGTCACCGTCGTTCCGACCTTATCCGTTTCGGCAAATTTACAGGTGCTTCCTATCTGTGGGAATGGAAAGGCGGTTCTTATAGCGGCGCTTCAATCGAAAGCTATCGTAATCTTTACGCTATTCCTGTGCAGTTTGAGGCTACTTTAGGTCAGAACCCCGGCTATCCCACTTCTACCGGTGATGCCAATTAATGACAGAGAGGTAAACAACACTTTCAATCAACTTTCATTTAGACTGAACAATGAATAAAATTCATATAATTGCCTGCGGAATGGCAGCAATAGCAACACTTGGGTTCAGCTCATGTCAGGCCGACAAGGATCCTGTCTTCACTGAAGCCACAGAGTTTGTGCTGAATACTCCGCCTTTTGCAGACCAGTTGTATCAGCTCACATCTAATACAGTTCTTGAGCTGACCTGCTCGCAGCCTAATTATGGTATGGCTCTGGCACCGGCATACAGCATCGAAGTGTCTCTGCTTGAGAATTTCGGCGAAGGACTTCCTGAGCCGGCAGAGGGAGAAGCTCCATATTATGCCTCTGTGTTGGTAAACAATCCTCAGAGTGCTGTCATAGAGATGGACGAGAAGAATCTCGCCGTGGCCATGTGTCAGCTTATGGATATCAATCAGGATAACTACCTGGAGAAGGACATCCCTGTTGTGCCGCTTTACATTCGTGCCACAGCAAGTATTAATAATCAGCCATCAACTACCATTACCTCAAATACAATCGTATTGAAGCAGGTGCTCACTTACTATCAGCCTGAGGCTGTGGAGATGGACGTGCTCTATACTCCGGGTAACTCCAATGGTTGGAATCAAGAAAATTCTCAGCAGCTTCTTGCTTACGAAGAGGGCAAATACCATGGCTTCGTTTACCTGAACGGTGAGTTTAAGTTTACAAATCAACCTAACTGGGATGGTACAAACTTCGGCGCAGCTGAAGAAGCCGGTAAACTTGATACAAACGGTGCAGCCGGTAACTTACAACTTCCTGATGAGGGTGAAGGCCTTTATTATGCAGACGTCAACATCAATACTCTGTCATATACACTGACCTATATCAGCAGTATCACGGTAGTTGGTGAAGACAATGACTGGAATCAGGCTGATGCGGCTAATCACATGACTCCATCTTCTAATTATCTCAAGTGGACATTTGACAGTAGCAGTATTACCGGTCAATTCAAGTTTGCATTCAATGATGCTTGGAATATTAATCTTGGTGGTACATTTGATGATCTGACCTTCAGCGGCGATAATCTCAATAGCAACGGAGGCGCAACCATCACACTTGATCTCAGCACTCTACCTTACACTATGACAATGGAGTAAAGTGAGTATGAACAACCGTCCGGGTATGTTGAAGGAAGCTACCCGATATGATTACCCGGACGGTATATTGTATTCAATCTGAAATAGTAATTTTTTCATAAGCAATACGAAATGAATAAACTATATATTTATGGACTTACAGCGCTGGCTCTCGGTTTCGCGGCTTGCGACGATATCGAGGAGGGTACCGGTCTTCCGCAGACCAATCCTCAGCTGCCAACTGTAACTGCCACCAGTGTCACGGCTCAGGCGGGACCTTCAGCAAGTTCGTTGATCAATCTCGATGCCTTGAACAATGAGGGCAAATTGGTGGAGATAGCAAAAGTGGCTGCCGGAGAGGATTGGCCCGAAGGCTTTACTGCTCTGGTGCCTACTATCCAGATTTCAAAAACTGATGATTTCGCTGAATATCAGACTATCGAGGCTGCTACTGACGAAGCAGGTCTTGTCACTGTATCTCCGGATGCATGGGAAGCTGCCTATCGTGAACTGTTTGGTAAGAGTCCCGTGACCACTGAGTCCTATGTCCGTTTCCCGATTTGGGCAGTCAAAGGTCTTCAGAAAGTTCGTTTAGGTAGCGTGGATACTTATTACGGTAACTTCGGTGTTGAGGTTAAACCTTTCGATCTTTATAACGGTAGACTTGTAGAGGAGGAGTATTATCTTCTTACTTCCGAAATGAACTGGGATCTTGAGCAGGCTATACCACTTCACAGGGTGGGTTCAAATCCTGATGTTTATGCCGACGGTAGATTCGCATCTCCGGCTGTCATCGTTAACGGAGCAGGTTTTGAGTGGATGATAATTCCTGAAAGCGCTATGGCTTCCGGTGATCTGACCGGTGAATTTGCAAGTTTTGGCATGGAAACAGCTGATGACAAAGCAAAAGAGGGTTCATTGGTTGCAAATGTTGAAGGTTCCAAGGCAACCCCGGGTCTTATTGATGTGGCCGGTCCTTACATCTTCAATGTAGATATGGAGCTTCTCTCATATCAGGTGCAACTGGCATACGAGAATCTTTATACTCCCGGTGATTCAAATGGTTGGGGTTTTGGTAGTGGTTGTCAAAAATTATCTACCTATAACTACAGCGACTACTTCGGTTTTGCTCATCTGACAGGTGGATTTAAATTTACAACAGATGCCGGTTGGGACGGTATCAATTTCGGTATGGCGTCAGCACCTATAACAGAAGAGGGAAAAGAAGAGCCGGGTACATTAAGCACTGCTGGTGATGCAGGTAACATAACTGTTCCTGCGGATGGCCTCTACTGGTGTAAAGCAAACATTGATGCCCTTACATATACTATTACTGAAATTACCGGATTAGGTGTGATTGGTGATGCTACACCCGGTGGTTGGGATGATCAGACTAACATGAATCCTTCAGCTGACTTCTTAACTTGGACTCTTACTGTTAATCTTACCGAAGGTCAATTCAAGTTCAGAGGTAATGATAACTGGGATATCAACCTGGGTGGTGACTCCTTGGATGAACTGAAGTTAGATGGTGCTAACCTTCAGGTTGCAGAGGCTGGAAAATATCTTATTGTATTGGATCTTTCCGCTCTGCCTTACAAAGCTACACTGACCAAACAGTAATATTGTCGCGCTATCCGTTTACGGATTGCTGAAATAATAATGAATAAAAACGGGATTGCCTCATCTGAGACGGTCCCGTTTTTATAATTGACTACTTATCTGTAACTGAGTAAAATTTATTTTACTGACAATTAATCAATCAGTTAATAACTTAACCTGACAAATATGAAAAAATCAATCGCAATAGGTATTTTACTCTCTTTCACTGCCATGCAAATGTGGGGAGAGGAAAAGAAATTTCAGAATATCAAAGCTGATGGCCTGGCGGGGAATCTAACCGAATATCCTTACGTGGAAACCACTCCTCCGGCACAGACTCCGGCACCCCAAGGTTACGAGCCTTTCCATCTTGAACATTATGGACGTCATGGCTCTCGGTGGCTTATAGGGGAGAACGACTATCTTACGCCCGTAAGACAGCTGGAGAAAGCGGAAAAAGCCGGTAAACTTACCCCCTTGGGCGATACAATCCTCAATGCTCTCAGAGATATGGCTGAATCATCTAAAGGACGCCTTGGTGAACTTACCGACAGGGGCGCCTTGCAGCATCAGGCCATTGGTAGGAGAATGGCTCAGAATTATCCTAAGATATTTAATGCCACTGCCGATATCGATGCCAAATCAACCGTTGTAATCAGATGTATCCTCTCGATGATGAATGGACTGGAAGGTATCAGACAGATCGCACCGGACATCATTCCTACAAAAGATGCAAGCTATGCCGATATGTGGTTTATGAATTATGACGACAAACCGGCTTGGCCGATTAAAGACAAAGCTGAACAGGAGGTAGTGAATCCGTATAAGGAGGTCCACAAAGGGGGTGACGGCTATCTTGACCGTCTGGTAAATGATCCCCAATTTGCCCGCGACAGTGTGGCACCCGGCATAATGCCCTACCTTTATTGGGTATTGGGAAGTATGCAGGGGCATGAAGGTAAACCATGGCTTTTGGAAGATGTCTTTACTCAAGAGGAACTGGAAGAGAATTGGAAAGGGGGTAACGCTTTCTGGTTTATCCACAGTGGCGATACACCAATAACCGAGCATCGTATGCCATATACCCAAAGGAAGCTGCTCGGAAAGATTATTGAAGATACCGATTCAGCCATTAATTCAAAATGGCCAAGTGCAAAACTACGTTATGGTCACGACGGTATCCTTGTAAATTTGGTTACTCTTATGGAACTTGGGAATTATGGTACGGAAGTGACCGATCTGGAGCAACTTGATGACCTCGGCTGGCGTGATTACGAGATAATACCTATGGCAGGTAATCTGCAACTTGTGTTCTATAGACGCTCAGGCTCTACTGATCCGGATGATGTGCTTGTCAAGGCACTTCTGAACGAGAGGGAGATCGCAATGCCCGGTACGCCGGTGAGCGGACCCTATTACAGTTGGAAAGAGCTGCGCTCCTATTATCAGAATAAACTTGGCGCCTTCGGAGATAAGTTCAAAGAATTTGCAGAATAGGGAGAAATTCATTATTTTTGTAGTCAGAAAAAGGGGGCCGCGTCCTAACCGGGCGCGGCTTCCGATTGTTCATATATATTATGAAGACCAATCAGAAAGATACAGAAGAAGTCAGAGGCGCTGTTTCGGTGAACCCTGAAGAGGGACCGAAGAATGTCACTGACAGTGAGAAGGTGCTTAAGGAAGCCACCAACTCCGAATATAAATATGGATTTACCAGTGATATAGACACGGAGATCGTGCCTCCGGGTCTGAGTGAGGATGTGATTCGCTTTATCTCGAAGGTGAAAGGGGAGCCGGAATGGCTGCTCGATTTCCGTCTTAAAGCTTATCGCTATTGGCTTACACTTCCGGTGCCTGAATGGGCCCATCTCACAATTCCTGAAATTAATTTCCAGGCCATATCTTATTACGCAGCCCCTAAGAAGAAGGAGCTGAAGAAAAGTATGGATGAAGTGGATCCCGAACTGGTGAAGACGTTCAATAAGCTCGGCATCTCGCTGGAGGAACAGAAACAGCTTGCCGGAGTGGCCGTGGACGCTGTCATGGACTCTGTGAGTGTCAAGACCACGCATCGGGAGAAGCTTGCAGAGCTCGGTGTGATTTTCTGTTCATTCTCGGAGGCTGTCAAGGATTATCCCGATCTCGTTAAAAAATATCTCGGCACGGTGGTGGGATATCGTGACAATTTCTATGCCGCTCTTAATTCTGCTGTCTTTTCTGACGGTTCTTTCGTATATATACCGAAAGGGGTGCGCTGCCCTATGGAGCTGAGTACATATTTCCGTATCAATGCCTCCGGCACAGGTCAGTTTGAAAGAACACTGATAGTGGCTGATGACGATGCTTATGTCAGCTATCTGGAAGGGTGTACAGCTCCTATGCGTGACGAGAACCAACTCCATGCCGCCATCGTGGAGATTATCTGTGAGGAGAGAGCTGAGGTGAAATACAGCACGGTGCAAAACTGGTATGCCGGCGATAAGGAGGGACGCGGCGGTATATATAATTTCGTGACCAAACGTGCCTTGTGCCGTGGACACAGGAGTAAAATCTCGTGGACACAGGTGGAGACCGGCTCGGCCATAACCTGGAAGTATCCTTCCTGCATACTCAAGGGTGATGAGAGTGTGGGTGAGTTCTATTCGGTGGCTGTCACTAACAATTATCAGCAGGCCGATACCGGTACCAAGATGATACACCTCGGAAAGAATTCCAGAAGCACTATCGTGAGCAAGGGTATCTCTGCCGGAAAAAGCCAGAATTCTTACCGCGGTCTTGTCAAAGTGGTAAAGAATGCTACCAACTGCCGTAACTATACCCAATGTGACTCTTTGCTGATGGGTAGCGAATGTGGCGCACACACGTTCCCGTATATTGATGTGCAGAACTCGAGCTCCACGGTGGAACACGAGGCCACCACTTCAAAAATTAATGAAGCTCAGCTTTTCTATTGCCGGCAACGCGGCATCCCTACAGAGGAGGCTGTAGCTCTCATAGTCAACGGTTATGCCAAGGAGGTGATGAACAAACTTCCTATGGAGTTTGCGGTGGAAGCTCAGAAGCTCCTCCAGATCACTCTCGAGGGCAGCGTTGGATAAATATATCAACTTGAATTAATGAACGAGCGAATAGTAATTATCGATAAAGTCGATCCCCAGACTTTCTATGGGGTGAACAATAATAATATCAATTTGATCCGTAATCTTTTCCCGAAATTGCGGATGGCAGCCCGAGGTAATGTCGTGAAGGTGATAGGGGAGGATTCGGAAACTGCGGAATTCGAGCGTAAGATAAAAGAGCTTGAAGAGTATGCAGCGAAATATAACAAGCTCCCGGAAGATGTGATCATCGATGTGATCAAGGGGGAACCTCCTAAACCGGTCAATGCCGAGGGAGTGATAATTTTCGGTCAGTCGGGTCGTCCTATCGCTCCACGGAATGCCAATCAGGCCAAGATGGTGAGGAGTTTCGCTAAGAATGACCTTACTTTCGCCCTCGGTCCTGCCGGCACGGGAAAGACTTATATAGCTATAGCTTTGGCAGTGCAGGCTCTTAAAAACAAGGCGTGCAAACGTATCATATTATCTCGTCCGGCTGTGGAAGCCGGTGAGAAATTAGGCTTTCTTCCGGGTGACATGAAGGATAAGATCGATCCTTACCTGCGTCCTCTTTATGATGCCCTGGAGGATATGATCCCTCAGCTGAAGCTTAAGGAATATATGGAGAGCGACACTATACAGATTGCACCGTTGGCTTTTATGCGCGGCCGTACACTCAATGATGCGGTCATAATCTTAGACGAAGCACAGAACACTACCAAGCACCAGATGAAGATGTTTCTGACACGATTGGGTGTCAACAGCCGTATGATAATCACCGGTGATGCCACACAGATTGATCTTCCCCGAAGTGTGCAGAGCGGTCTGTTGCAGTCGCTCAGGATCCTTCGTGGTGTAGACGGCATAGGTATCATTGAATATGAGAAGAAGGATATCGTGCGTCATCCTCTGGTGCAGCGCATCGTGGATGCCTATGAGGCCAAGGAGAAGAAGGTGGATCAGGAATTTGAGGCAGATCTCGCCGCGCGTATGCCACGCGACGGAGAGAATTAAAATATTGAAGTGAACAAGCATTATGGCTAAGATTGGTGATACTGTGCGCTTTCTCAACTCTGTGGGAGGCGGAAAGATTGTAAGGATCGAAGGACAGATAGCATACGTGGATGATGAGGGTTTCGAAACCCCCGTTATGTTGAAAGAGGTTGTGGTGGTCATGCCGGCAGGGCATGAGAAAGCTGCCAATGCCCCTAAGGTTATGTTTGACCAGAAAGCATTTGACGAGGGCCGGAAATCGCCTCAACCCGCTGAGGCTAAAACACAGGCTGTCCCGGAATCTCAACCCGAACTTCCTGTGGAGGAAACTCCTCACGGGGAGAAACCGAATATTGTGCTGGCTTTCGAACCGGGTGATGTGAAGCATCTCGATAAAACCAGGTTTACCGCGGTGCTGGTTAATGATTCAAACTATTATCTGGATTTCTCTCTTTTACGACGCAGCGCGGAGGAAAGAGGCTGGACCATGGTCTATAACGGGACAGTCGTGCCCAATGAACTCATAGATCTTGTGACGCTTACACATGAGGATCTGCCTAAATACGAGAAAATCGCTTTCCAATGTATAGCATATAAGAAAGAAAAAATTTTCACTCTTCAACCCCCGGTTAGTGTAGCCCGGAAACTTGATCTCACTAAGTTTCATAAATACCATTGTTTCCGTCCGGGTCTTTATTTTGATAACCCCGTTCTTGAAGTGCCTCTGGTCACAGACGGGGTGGCCTCGAAACCTCTTGAAGTGAATGTGGCCGAGGTGCGTGAGGCCATGACGGAGAAGAAAACTGAAAAGGATATGGCCTCCGAGCTGTCGAAAAAGTATCGTGTCGACAAGGGTGAGAAACGTAACCGATATAACCCGGCCGATAATCCTCATAAAGTTCTCCCTTTGATAGAAGTGGATCTTCATATCGGGGAGTTGACCGACACGCTGACCGGAATGGAACCAAAGGATATGCTGGAAATGCAACTTGCCGCCGTGCGCAAGCACATGCGTGACAATCAGCAGAGAATCGGCCAGAAGATTGTGTTTATTCATGGTAAGGGTGAGGGCGTGCTCCGTAAAGCTGTGCTTGACCTCCTTAAGAAAGAATATCCCAAAGCTGAACTTCAGGATGCCTCTTTCCGGGAGTATGGGTTCGGCGCTACTCTTGTGACCATACACTGACAGTTGACTTTCCATAGAAAGGAAAACGACATTAAAGCGCGGATGAGATGAAATATACAGATAAATGGTGGAGTTATCCGGCCGAAAGTGAGTCGGGGCGTACGGTGATTGTGACAGGGCGTGACAAGATTGATGATTTCCGCGATAGCGGCAAGTATAAATATCGTATAGATGTGACCTGGCAATATAACGCCTTGCCTGACGGCATGCCGGAAGACGAGGACGCCAAAATTATGGAGGAAGCTACCGATGCCCTTATGGAGGCTTTCAAGAAAGACCGTGTGGCTGTCATGACCGGCATCTATACCGGTGACGGGCGACGCGACTGGGTGTTCTATACGAAGAATCTCAAGATTTTTTCCGTAGTGTTCAATAGAGCTCTCGAGGAATTGCCTACTATCCCTATCGTAATTGAGGCGGAGGAAGATGTCGATTGGACGGAATATTCCCACATGCGTGAGGAAACATACGTGCCTGATGAGGACTGAAGTATAAAAGCTGCTTTTTTGTTTAACCAAATACTTTCAAACCATGATGAAGACTTATATTGTGACGTTGCTCTTTCTGCTGGCGACGATTACAGGCGTGTATGCCCAAGTCACGTCTGAACCGTCACCGCTTCAGGAGGACTCCAAGGATGTGAAAATATTTTTCCATGCCGATCAAGGTAATAAGGGCCTTATGGGTTTGCCCGCTACCGCGAAGGTATATGCTCATACGGGTGCATGCCTGAGCGACGGTAATAATTGGGTAAACGCTCCCGAATGGGGCGACAATTCTGAGAAATATCAGCTTAGCTATGTGAGTGAGAACCTCTGGCTGCTTTATATAGGTGATATCCGTGAATATTACGGTATAACAGATCCGGCGGTGAATGTCACACGTCTAGCTTTCGTCTTCCGTACGGGTGATAAATCGAAAGAGGGAAAGGGTGAGGGTGATGCCGATATATTTCTCGATGTGCTCGACTCCGGTCTTCAGGTGGCTTTAGAGTCGGGTCTAAGCGGATCATTAGTGACACCCTCTACTGCTGATGTGACGTTCAAGGTGGGCGCTACCAAGTCTGCCGATATAAGCCTTAGTGTCAATGACAAAGAAATCGGGTCTGTGAAGAACTCGACTCTTCTTACGGTAGACTATACTTTCCCGGGTCCCGGCGAGTATGTGGTGAAGGCGGTGGCCACGGCGGGGGATGCCACAGTAACTACAGTTCGCAGTTATACCTTTGCCGAGGACTCGAAAGCTGAGAATTATCCCGGGGGAACTCCAAAAATGGGTCCGGTAAAAAACAATGACGGTAGTGTCACATTCTGTCTCGGAGCACCCGGAAAGGAGAGTGTCATGATTGTCGGGGCTTGGAATGACTATGTCTATGACAATAAGTACGTAATGAATTATCAGGATGTCGACGGTCTGCGTTATTTCTGGATTACTCTTGATGGCCTTGACAACACGCAGCAGTATGGTTATTATTTCCTTGTAGACGGTGTGCAGAAGGTAGGCGATCCCTATGCACGCCTTGTGCTCGACCCCTGGAACGACAAGTATATCTCCACCGACGTATATCCCGATCTGCCACAGTATCCTTTCGATAAGATAGATGGTGTGCCTCTTGCCGTATATCAAGGTAATATCAACGATTACACTTGGCAGGTGAAGGATTTCAAAGGTGTTGCACCTTCTGAGCTCATGATATATGAGTTGCTTTTCCGTGATTTCACAGGTACTGAAGGAAAAGCGGACGGTAACGGCACCGTACGCATGGCCATCGAGAAGATTCCTTATCTCAAGACTCTCGGTGTAAATGCCGTTGAACTTCTTCCTATTATGGAGTTTAACGGAAATATATCTTGGGGCTATAATCCTAACTTCTATTTTGCTCCTGACAAAGCTTACGGTAGTCCGGCTGACTATAAGGAGTTTATCGACATCTGTCATCAGAACGGGATTGCTGTTATTCTTGATATGGTGTTCAATCAGAGCGACGGTCTGCATCCCTGGTATCAGATGTATATGCCCGGTGATAATCCTTTCTATAATATGCAGGCTCCTCATGCTTACAGTGTGCTCAACGATTGGAATCAGGGTTTTCCAATGGTGCAGGAGCAGTGGAAGGATGTGCTTGAATATTGGATGACCGAATATAAATTTGACGGATTCCGTTTTGATCTTGTGAAAGGTCTGGGTAATAATGATTCTTACGCCAATTCCGGAGATGCGGCTACAAATGCCTTTAATCAATCGCGTATCGACCGAATGAGAGAATTGCAGAAAGTAGTGGAAGGCGTGAATCCAAACGGATATTTCATAAATGAGAATCTTGCCGGCGCTCAGGAGGAGAACGACATGGCGGAGACAGGTCAGCTTAACTGGGCAAATATCAACGAAGCGGGTTGTCAGTTTGCCATGGGATATGCGGATGACAGCAACCTTAACCGTATGTATGCTCCCAAGGACCAGCGTACTTGGGGTTCCACCGTTTCTTACCTCGAAAGTCATGACGAACAGCGTCTGGCCTATAAGCAGGAGCAGTGGGGCGTGGCGGGAGTAAAAGGAAACGTGCCTAATTCGATGCATCGTCTCGGTTCGGCAGCCGCACAGATGATTCTCGCTCCCGGAGCACACATGATATGGCAGTTCTCTGAACTCGGTAATGCGCAGAATACAAAGAATAATGACGGAGGCAATAACACCGATCCCAAGACTGTCTGCTGGAGCTTGCTCGACAATCCTGACAGGAAGGGATTATATGATAATTATTCGGAGTTGATGGCGATACGTTCAGCTAATCCTGATCTGTTTGCCGAAAGTGCATCGTTTGAAAACAATTGTGCTCAGGCCAACTGGGCTAACGGGCGCACGATGGTGTCTAAAGCAGGTGTAAAAGAACTTATAACGGTGATTAATCCTAATGCGGATAAAGAAATTACCGTGAATGTAAGTTTTGGTAAGAGTGATGATTCTTCCTATACGATTCTTTCCAAATCGTATGACACGACACCGACTTTCAGTGCAGCAGGTGGTACAGTCACAGTTCCGGCCAATTGTTATGTAGTAATCGGATCAAATGATCTGGCAGCAGTTGAGTCTGTGTGGAGTGACGGTGATGCCGGCTCGTTAAGAGTGCATGGGGAGGAGAATGCGATTGTGGTTGACTATACCGAAGTTCCCGTGGATATCTATGGCGTGGACGGCCGTAAAGTGGACTCTCTCAAAGGCCCCGGAAGAATAGAAGCCGCAGCAGGTGTTTATATTGTCACAAACGGCAAGGATAAAGTGAAGATAGTGCTTTGACATCATAAACTTAAAGATTGATATTTAGCCGGGGTGCATGGTGACATGTGTTCCGGCTTTTTTATGTGCGACTCTCAGGGTAGAGTCAGGCTACGACCACGGATGTTAAAAAGCGGTGTTTTAAAACATATAAGCGCTGTTTCGTGATGTAAAGGAGATTTTATAACTTTGCTTGCCGAATTTTTTAAACAACCAACTTAACATCATTATTTATGGATGCATTATTTTGGATAGTGCCGGTGTCGTCAGTAATCGCACTATTATTAGCCTGGTATTTCTATAGCCAGATGAAAGGAGAGAGCGAGGGAACTCCTACTATGGAGAAGATCGCCTCTTATGTACGTCAGGGAGCAATGTCTTATCTGCGTCAGCAATACAAGATCGTTGGAATCGTTTTCATTGTTCTGGTGATTGTGTTCTCAATCATGGCATACGGGTTTAATCTTCAGAATCCCTGGGTGCCTGTAGCTTTCCTAACGGGTGGTTTCTTCTCCGGTCTTTCAGGTTTTCTCGGAATGAAGACTGCGACATACGCTTCGGCCCGTACGGCCAATGCTGCACGTCAGTCGCTCAACGGTGGCCTGCGTGTGGCTTTCCGAAGCGGAGCCGTGATGGGTCTCGTGGTGGTCGGACTCGGCCTGCTTGACATCTCTTTCTGGTATTGGTTGCTTAATATCTGTGTGGAGGAGGATTTTCTGACTCCTACGTCCAAGTTAGCTATGATCACCACAACTATGCTTACTTTCGGTATGGGAGCAAGTACCCAAGCCCTGTTCGCACGTGTAGGAGGCGGTATCTATACTAAAGCTGCCGACGTAGGTGCTGACCTCGTAGGTAAGGTGGAGGCCGGAATACCTGAAGATGATCCCCGTAACCCTGCCACTATTGCTGATAATGTTGGTGACAATGTGGGTGATGTGGCCGGTATGGGCGCCGATCTTTATGAGTCATATTGTGGTTCGATTTTGGCTACCTCTGCATTGGGAGCTGCGGCTTTCATGACTTCAGGATCTGTAGAATTGCAGTATAAAGCGGTGATCGCTCCTATGCTTATCGCTGCAGTTGGCATTATTCTGTCGATCATTGGTATATTTTCAGTCAAGACAAAGGAGAATGCTACCATGAAAGATCTTCTCGGTTCTCTTTCATTGGGTACAAATTTAAGTTCACTTCTGATTGTTGGGGCCACTTTCTTTATTCTTTGGCTCCTGCGTATGGAGAATTGGGTGAATATTTCTTTAGCTGTAGTTGTAGGTCTTATAGTTGGTATTGTAATCGGTAGATCAACAGAATATTACACCTCACAGTCGTATAAACCTACACAGAAATTGGCTGAGAGCGGCACCACCGGTCCCGCCACAGTGATAATCTCAGGTATAGGTTTAGGTATGATTTCTACAGCTGTTCCGGTTATCGCCGTTGTTGCCGGTATCATTCTTTCTTATTGGCTTGCTGCCGGCTTTGATTTCACCAATGTAGGGATGGGTCTTTATGGCATCGGTATAGCGGCTGTAGGTATGTTGTCTACGTTAGGTATCACTTTGGCTACAGACGCTTACGGACCGATAGCCGATAATGCAGGTGGCAATGCGGAGATGAGTGGCCTCGGCGAGGAGGTGCGACGTCGCACTGATGCGCTTGATTCGCTCGGCAACACTACGGCGGCTACGGGTAAAGGTTTCGCGATCGGTTCGGCTGCGCTTACCGGTCTGGCTCTCCTTGCCTCTTACGTGGAGGAGATACGTATAGGCCTGACACGTCTCGGAAATCAATTCATACAGGTGGGAACTACTATAGACCCGGTTACCGGAATTCATGTGCCGAATAATGTGCCGATTCATGAGGCTTCTTTCACCGACTTCATGACTTATTATGACGTAACTCTCATGAATCCTAAAGTGCTTTCCGGAATGTTCCTGGGAGCGATGATGGCCTTCCTCTTCTGCGGCCTTACTATGAATGCCGTGGGACGTGCAGCTGCCAAGATGGTTGAGGAGGTACGCAGACAGTTCCGCGAGATAAAGGGTATTCTTACAGGTGACGCGGAACCTGATTATGCCCGTTGCGTGAAGATCTCTACAAAGGGTGCTCAGCGTGAGATGGTGTTCCCGTCGCTTCTTGCAATCGCTGTACCAATCCTTACGGGTCTGATTTTCGGTGTTCCCGGCGTGGTAGGTCTTTTGGTGGGTGGACTTTCAGCCGGTTTTGTGCTCGCGATCTTCATGGCCAATGCCGGTGGTGCGTGGGACAACGCGAAAAAGTATGTAGAAGAGGGTCATTTCGGAGGCAAAGGCAGTGAGGTGCATAAAGCAACGGTTACGGGTGACACCGTGGGTGACCCGTTTAAAGATACATCCGGTCCGAGTCTCAATATCCTTATCAAACTCATGTCGATGGTAGCAATCGTTATGGCCGGTCTGACCGTCGCGTGGAGTCTTTTCTAACCTTCAACGGTGATAATAAAAGAATTAAGAGATAGAAATTTTACATAATATAAGCGCCGTGTCCTGATAAGACACGGCGCTTATATTATGTCGGATCAAGGATTATTTTTTCATCGTGAAATGCTTGGAGGCAAGACGATAACCGTCGGCAAATATTTCAACGGTATAGTCGCCCGGAGTGAGGGTGGTGTTTACGTCCCAATACACACTTATGCTGACCTCCTCATTGGTATATTCAATCTGTCGATGTGCCGTGCATTGCAAAGTGGAGCCGTCAAGCTGGAATGAGCCTCCTCCACCTAAAAGGTTGCCTTCGGGCGTAATAATGCGGATATAGAAATCTTTCATTCCGGCGGCAGCTGTGTTGTTCGGGCTGACAATGAAGCTGACACCAAGTTGTTTAGCCTTGGTGATATTTTTCTCTGCTTTCCCCTTTTTATTATAAGCTACAAGCGACACTCCTGTGACGTTCAGTTTCTTGGCCAGTTTGACAGTCTGAGTCAGCTGCTCATTTTGAGTGGTAGTGACCGACACCTGCGATGCGAGCTGCTGATTGCGCTGGTTGACCTGTTCGATCTCTTTCTTGAGACCTTCGTTTTCCTCTCCGAGCCTTCTGATCTCTTCCAGGTAATGCTTTACGATACCTTTGAGGGTCTTGATTTCATTTTCAAGGTCACGGATGCGTTTGCGGTTGGCCGCATTGCTCTGCTTTTCCTGATTTAGTTCGGTAAGAAGTCCCTCCACTTTGAGGCGTGCCTCATTATATTTCTTTACGAGTGAATCATTCTTAAGATAGATCTGCTGGTCCTCATACTGATTGAAATCGGCGTTCAGCTGATTGAATTCGTTAGTCAGCAACAGACGGTCGTTGGCGAGACGCAGGTTTTCGGTTTCGGCACGGGCTTGATTGACCTCCTCGGTGCGAGAGGCATTGGTGATGATAAGCACGATAACGAGGGCTACCAGCGCCGCTATAGCTATCATGCCGGCATAGAAAATTATCTTCTGATTCTTATTCATAATGATTATA
>CAZPHL010000001.1:39955-67726 GCA_964586465.1 uncultured Sangeribacter sp. | reverse complement strand
GTCTTTACAGGTTGTTTCAGATTCTTATCGGAATAAAACTTCACTTCGGCTCCCTTGACAGGTCGTTGCGTGGAAGCCTCTACCACGTAAAGCTTTCCCGACTCTTTCTGCCGGACATTATAAGAAGAAATCACGGAAATATCAGAGATATTCAAGACACTGAGCGACCAGCGTTCCACTTCATTTTTCCAATTAGAGGAAAGTGAAGGCTTTGAGGAAGGAATCGCCACGTAGTAACCCTGTGGCAGCGTGGAAAGTGTAAACTCCTTCTCAGCTGAAAATGGCACCGTGCCTTCGGCTTGAACCCTTATGGCTTTGACGAATTTAGCTTTTGAAGGAAATTCTTTGACATTCAAAGAATTCATTGGAACAATACTCTCAGGCACGCTATAGAGCAGGATATAGACGGAATTGATGTTATCAACTTTTACTGTTCCCTTTATTTCTTGTGAAGAGAGTGCTAACGACGGCAGAGTGAGTGATGCATTTTTCTTACCAAGTTGAGCGATATCATACTTGATAGCCGGAGTAAACGAAGAGGTGGGAAAACGTTTGATCCAATCGTCAAGCAATGCGTATAATGCCTTACAATCACTTTCATTATCCTGAACCGTGGAGTAAACGGCTTCATAATAATCATGAATGACTGCTCCGGATTCCGGTGAAGCTTTTAGGCGCGACACCCAATCTCTGAGAAATTCAACTTTTTCTTTTTGGTCAAGATTATCTGCCTTCAAACGTATGGCAGCCACAAGAGCCGGAACTTTATCTTCCTTTACGCGCCAGTTATAAAAATCATTGATCAGTTCCTGACGCTTTACCGCACACTTATCTTCTACACTATTTGTAACCGGCAGTGTATCTTTAAAGAAAGGGATCACCGAAGAAGAATCACCATTTCCTCCATAAGTAGATAATAAATTCGAGCTTATCCCCACCATGAAGTCATAGACAGTAAAGTCTGATTTAATAGCATATTCAGAGTTGACCAACAAAGATTTTATGGCAGTGATTGGAGTTGTCTTAGCTTGATCCACATTCCGGGTAGCTTCTTCAACAAGTGAAAGTACTTTCTGTGCGAACAGAGACTCGCTCCATGCCATAGGATCGTCAGGATAGTCATCCAAAGGAAGTACACGCTGACGGAATTGCCAACGGTTGCTTGTGTAGAGCTGATTATAAAGAGTAGCCTCTATCAGGGCCGCAAGATTAGAGTATGGAGATTTGAGCACCCCCGACAATGAATCAAGCAACGCAACATTCTGCGAAAAAGAATCGGCCGAGACCTGATTACGTGCCACGATCAACTGTACGGCCGCCTGTAAGGCAGCCACATCATTCCCTTTATGCAAGGCACTGTCCAAAGCAGCGGTAGCCGACTTCTCCACTTTCTCGGGGAAAGCAAAATCAGGGAAAGCCGATTGTTGGCCGGCATTAGATAATATAGACATAGCAAGAGTAAAAACCAGAAAGGCTGCACCGAAGGCAGCCTTTCTGACAGATAATAAGATTTTTGATTTCATATATCTGAATTTATTATTTATTGCCCTTCTTTCCGTGCTTGTGACGCATTTCTGACATTTTTTTACGGAATTCATTTTCAGCCTCTTTCATTTTGAAAATCTGTTTTTGCGATAAAAATTGGGCAAATTTGTCGTCATAAGATTTCTCTATCGAGGCATCTTTGGCTTTCGCTTCTGTCATAGCATCAGTCACTGCCTGATAGTCAGCTTCAGAGGCATTTTTATTCTTCTTAAGCTCTTTTTCCATTTTCCAGGCATCACGCATGACCTCGACCCGTTTGTCGCTCATCTCATTATATAATTCAATGAAACGTTCTTTCTGGTCATCTTTAAGGTCGATCTCCTGTGCAATAAACTTAACTTTAAATTCTCGGAGTTCCTTCATCATGTTGTCGCCTTTCTTTGAGCCATGTTTCTGTGCGGCTACAGTGAGGGAACAGCCTAAAATCAAAGACAGGATAATAAATACATGTTTCGTCATAGCAACTTATAATTACATGCAACGATTATGTTGTTTATATACTCATACATCCACATTCACGGGCTCTGAAGAAGGAATGCTGATATTGGCATATTCCGGTTTGAAATCATATCCGAAATCAGCTTCAAATTCTTCAATGGATCCATAAGTCTGACTCATTTCCTCTTCAAGGGCATAGTCAGTGGCCGGTGAGAAATAATGGAATGCCTCTTCATCCTGAGAAGCCATAGCCAAGGCTATAGCGGCCGGAGGATTGTCAAGGTTCAGAGAATCAGCTGAGGAAACAGTGTGAAACACTTTCATCATGACCCATATTCCCGCAAACATCGCTGCCAGATAAACATAAGGTTTAATCTTCTGCCAAAGAGACATTTCCACCACTCGTGGAGCCTCCGGATATTGTGGGAGCGACGCCATGATCCTGAGGTTCAGTTCCTCAAAATAGCCATCAGGTACCCTTAAACCGGGATCTGTGCCATATTTATCTTTAAGTTGGTCTTCGTGTCGCATCTTGAATCTTTTTCTTAATTGACATCAGTAAGTTGCGGAGGTTTAATCAAAAAGATAAAAAAAGCTCTTACCCGAGCAAAGCTTCGGTGATTTTCTTTACCGCATGATGATAACTGGCTTTCAGAGCTCCAACGGAGGTGCCCAGTATTTCCGACATATCTTCATATTTCATCTCATCATAATAACGCATGTTGAATACCAACTTTTGCTTCTCGGGCAATTTGGCAACCGCTGCAAGAAGTTCCTTATGCAACTCGTCACCATCGAAATATGAGTCTGACTCAATATTATTCAAAAGAAATGACTCATCGGCATCTTCAGTGAGCTGAAGACGTTGTTTCTCTTTATTTACAAAATTGATCGATTCGTTTATAGCAATCTTGAAAAGCCATGTGGAAAGCTTGGCATCACCCCGGAAATTCTGCAAGTTGTTCCAGGCTTTCAGAAACACATTCTGAACCAAATCGTTGGCATCATCATGACTCAGCACCATCTTCCTTATTTGCCAGTAGACGGGCTGAGAGTAGGTCTTCAGAAGGATGTTGAAAGCTTCCGGAGCAGTCTTCGGATCATGAAGTTGCTTCACAAGTTCTTTCTCGTCGATTGGTGGTTTATATGTCATCTGCCAGAAGAATGATGATAAAATATTTTCAGTTCAGAAATCAAAATTAATAAAGTTATTTCATTAAAGTTATCTTTTAGCAAATGATATAACTTAATTTAACATTAAGCCAAACATTTTTCTATGCCCGGCGTTGTATTGATAAAATAGCCTTTTAACCATATTAGAAATCGACAAATATGAGAATCAAGACTTTACTTTCCACTATAACTTTGCTGTTCCTGGCGGCCTTATCAACTCCGAAGGCTTCTGCACAGTTGTATGAAATCGCCAATCAACTGCCGCAGTTATTGAGCCCCGCGCTCTCCGGATCATCCGCATATAAGGGATATCTGGAAGCCGGATATAATAAGACTTTCGGACATTATGACGCTGACTTTCTTGAGTTCAGCACATCTCAAGGCTATCGTTACGGGTCGCGGTTCTTTATGGGTGTCGGTCTTGGCGTAGATGTGATTTTTGCACATAAGGACAATCAATGGGGTACGGGTTGGTCACCTGACTCAGATTTCAACACCCGCCATTCGTCAAGCTCTACAGCTGCGATGCTGCCTATTTTTACGGATTTCAGATTTAATCTTGACACTTCCACCCATGCCGCCTTCTACATAGACCTAAAAATCGGATGCTCATTTTTGCTTAGCAATAAATATATAGAAATTGGCAACGGATATCTCACCAATCGCCAATACTTCTATCTCCGGCCCTCAATCGGTCTGAGAATACCTGTAAACAAAAATAGGTCGAACCAAGCTCTTAATATCGGCATCAATTACAAACTCCTCACTTCCAACTACTGGAATTCATGGAGCCGCAGTGTCACCCTCAACGGACTGGGCGCTTCATTGGCATTTGAATGGTGACACCGCGCCACATTTTCTCAATCATAATGCTTGACTCAGTCAATAATTCCCAAATTCAGGGCGCGTCTTGTAGCCTCAAACATGCTCCGCGCACTCAATTTCTTAAGGATATTGGAACGATGATATTCCACCGTTTTTTCACTGAGTCCCATTATCGAAGCTATCTCACGATTGGATTGACCGCTTGTAAGTCTTCGCAACACTTCCAGATCTTTTTGCGAAAGCAAACGGCTTATCCGACGCGCCTCTTCAAGCTTCTCGGCAAAACCTTCACTCCTATATATTCCCCCGTTGTCTACCGTACGCACCGCAAGTGTCAGCTCCTGAAGATCGTGTCCATTAAGCACTATGCCTTCCACGTTGGCATCGGCAAGTGACATGATCCTGCTGAAATCTTCCTGCATGATATAGATCACCACCGGCTGGCTTTGACCCTGACGACGTAATTCCTCCACAAGCTGGAGACCGTTAAGTTCGCCTTTGAGTGAGAGGTCTATCAGAAATATACTGATAGATGCTAAAGATGTGCATAGAGAAAGCGCAGATTCAGCCGTTTGGGCTTTCACCACCTTAAATCCCCTTCCTGCAAGCACCTTATGAAGGCCTTCGAGCACTATCGGATGATCGTTGACTACTAATATTGTCTTCATACTCACTTGGTTAAATTCTTTATCAAAAGCACAGTCAAACACATTGACCTTACCCATACGGGCTATGTCAACTGTAATTAGAACCATTGTTTATCATCCTGTTATTTTACAAGTTTGCAAACAGGACCGTTTTTCAAACATTTATTCAACCTATTGAGTAATCTTTTTCAGGGATATGCCCCAAAAGGTCAAATTAGCAAATTTAGTAATATCCCTAAATTTTTAAAATCCACCTAACATCCTCACTATGTGATAGTTTGCAAGTGGTGTGCAAAGATAACAAATAAATTTTATATCAACCAAATTCCCTCGTTTTTTTTTAAAATTATTCCTTCGGTTATAAAAAATGCGCAGTCTTGCAACCACGCACTTTCTTATATTTTTATAATATCATGCTACCGATATAGTGAATAAAATTTATCTCTCTATCAAAGGCCTAATGACCTTCTCAAAATTATCACGGGATATGATCCGGTAATGAAAATGCACCGAATCATTATAACGCGCACTGTGATGGACTACATAATTTCCCTCCGAAAATTGTCGGGAAAGCTCGGCACGATCTGACTCCTCATTCTCAAAATGCAGATTCTTTTCTTTTATTACCTCATCAATGATTGCCCATGTCTTCATCCATTCATCTCCTTCAGGAGGGACTATACCACGGATACTTTCTACGAACGTTTTAAAAAATATATCATAAGGGACCAAGCCATCTCTGATTACAGACAGATTGACACGATAAAAATTCCCTCTATACCCCGTAGGCTCGTAGACAGGTCCTGAGAAGGGTTCATCTACTGAAAGTTCATTCCGAAGGTAGCGGCCTGAGGCAGCCGTATCAGCCAAAATATGGCCCGGACCAAAATAGTCTTGCATGAAACTTTTATATACATCCCTGTATTGTGATACCGGATAGTGTGACATCTGATAATCTAAGGCAGCCGATATTGAGTCATGAAGAGTCAAGGGAGCCGATGTGTCGCTGATCTTGTCGCTGCCGGAAGTAGCTTTTCTATTGCAAGCCAAAAGAAACACGCTGATACCCATAACGAGCGAGAGAAAAAAACCTGTTATTTTCATTTCTTTATTTTTGTGTTTAAAGCATTAGGTTGCAAAATTATACATTTCTCAAGAATTACATAGTAATAGCAAGTCACATTTATGAATTTAAAACAACGACTTCAAAAATTGCTTGTGAAAGTTGCAACATTTGATTTTTGTTATTAACTTTGCAACGAATTAAGCGCACGTGGCGTAATGGTAGCCGCGCCAGACTTAGGATCTGGTGTCTAACGACGTGGGGGTTCGAGTCCCTTCGTGCGCACTTTAAGCCGGGCTGAAAAATCAATCAGATATTTCAGTCCGGTTTCTTATTCATTTACTTGGAATGTTAATGAAGTGTGTGGAACTTCATCATCTATTTTTTACTTATCGCTTTAATTATGAGAAAACAATTCAACTTCTTCATCTATCTTCCTCTGCTTTTGTGCTTCTTTATATTGTCTTCCGGCAGTCTGTCGGCGTATGACAAAACCTTACACCAAACTCATCACCTCACAAATGAAGAACTGCATGAGGCTGTAGCTACTATAGGAAACCCTCAATCAACACTTTATAACGAGGAAAAATATTGTGAAGTGTTACGAAAAGCGATCGACTCCCCCCTTGTGGACGAGGGAGAAAAAATCAGGGCCGGATATAGATTAAGCATAGCAGCTAAAAACCGTCCCGGATCACCGGCATCTGATTTCTCTTTCGAGACAAGAGATGGGAAGGTTAAGACCCTGTATCATCTGAATGATAATCTGCCGGTTCTTTTGCTATTTTATGATCCCGACTGCTATCACTGCCTACAGACTATAGACGCGCTTAAAGAATCAGATATAACTTCAGTAGCCGATGTAGTAGCGATATATGCAGAAGAAGACAGAGAGATATGGGAAGACAGCAACTTACTCCTGCCGGAAAATTGGACTGAAGGATTCGCCATAGACCCCATTCAGGAAGATGAGACTTATGTCTTCCTGACCTCTCCTGTCATCTATCTTCTGGCGCCAGATAAAACGGTATTACTAAAAGACACAACGCTTTCCGCCGTAGCAGACCGTCTCGGCATAACGATAAAAAACACCCTTTCAGAGAGTGAATAATTTGCATTTAAGACGTTTTATTGTTAACTTTACGCAAAATTCCACTTACAGACAATGGCCGAAGAACTTGACATCACCGACAACGATAATCTGAATACAGACGAACTCAACACCCCCGCCTATCAGGAAGAAACAGACGCCACAAACTTGGCAGCCTCTCCGAATGCAGGCTCCGGCGAACCTATAGGCAAACGCACCATACTCTCAGGGATGTTCCGCGACTGGTATCTGGAATATGCCAGTTATGTTATTCTTGAACGTGCCGTACCTCATATAGAGGATGGCCTCAAACCGGTACAACGCCGTATTCTCCATTCCATGCAGACGCTTGACGACGGCCGCTTCAACAAGGTGGCAAATATTGTCGGCAATACAATGCAGTATCATCCTCACGGCGATGCTTCAATCGGCGACGCACTCGTGCAACTCGGACAAAAAGAACTTCTGATCGACACACAAGGAAACTG
Organism: uncultured Sangeribacter sp.; assembly: GCA_964586465.1. Classification (GTDB taxonomy): domain Bacteria; phylum Bacteroidota; class Bacteroidia; order Bacteroidales; family Muribaculaceae; genus Lepagella. The sequence goes on along the minus strand of CAZPHL010000001.1, from coordinate 60,457 downwards.
GGGCAATATTTTGACAGGTGATTCTGCAGCGGCTCCACGTTATATAGAAGCACGTCTTTCAGAATTCGCTCTCGAAACAGTGTTCAGTCCCAAGATTACGGAATGGACTCCTTCATACGACGGACGTAAAAAGGAACCGGTGACTTTACCGGTAAAATTTCCGCTCCTGCTGGCACAGGGAGTCGAAGGCATAGCCGTGGGTCTGTCTTCTAAAATTTTACCTCATAACTTTAATGAGATTTGCGATGCAGCTATAGGAGTGCTTAAAGGTGAGGATATCAAACTTATACCGGATTTCCAGACCGGCGGTCTGCTGGACGCATCACGTTATAATGACGGAGCAAGAGGCGGCAGTGTAAAAATCAGAGCAAAAATCGAGAAAATTGATAATAAGACATTAGCCATCACCGAATTGCCATTCGGTAAAACCACAACAACCCTGATTAACTCCATTCTTGCAGCAATGGAGAAAGGGAAAATTAAAATCAGGAAAGTTGATGATAACACTTCTGCCACAGCTGAAATACTTGTTCATCTGATACCGGGCACCTCTTCAGACAAAGCTATAGACGCCCTGTATGCTTTTACCGACTGCGAAGTCAGTATTTCGCCTAACTGTTGTGTGATTGTTGACAGAAAACCTCGTTTCATGTCGGTAAGTGAGCTGTTACGCTATTCTGTGGAACACACCCAGAAATTGCTGCGTCAAGAACTTGAGATTAAACTTGCCGAAACCCATGAGACACGGTTATACTGTTCTCTTGAAAAAATATTTATAGAGGAGCGTATCTATAAAGATAAAGAGGTGGAGGAAGCCAAGGACATGGACACTGCCATAGCACATGTTGACAGGAGGCTCGAACCTTTCAAGAAAAACTTTTTCAGGGAGGTGACCCGCGATGACCTGATTCGTCTTTGGGAAATAAAGATGGGACGTATCCTGAAGTTCAATTCTGAGAAAGCAAATGAAAGGATAGCCAACCTTCAGAAAGATATAGACAGACTACAATTTGATCTTGACCATATAGTGCAATACACCACCGCTTGGTATGCGCATCTGAAAGAGAAATATGGAGATGCCTTCCCACGCCGCACCGCGCTGAGAGGATTCGACTCTATCGAGGCAGCTAAAGTGGCAGAGGCAAATAAACGACTCTATTTCGATAAGGCAGGAGGATTCCTTGGCACATCTCTTAAGGATAATGAGTTCCTTTTCACCTGTTCTGACATTGACGATATCCTTATTATTTATCGAGACGGCACTTACAAACTTGTAAAAGTGCAGGACAAACTCTATGTAGGAAAAAAGATACTCCATATCGGCCTTTTCAAAAAAGGTGACAAACGCACCGTCTACAACGTAATTTACCGAAACGGAGGAAAAGAGGCTTATTCCTATAAGAAACGCTTCTTCATAACTGGCCTCACACGTGAAAAAGAGTATAACATCACAAAAGGATTGCCGGGCTCAAAGGTAGAATGGCTCACTGTAAATCCTAATGGCGAGGCTGAGATTGTGAAGGTTAATCTTAAGGATGAACCGAACGAAACAGGCAGACGTCCTCGTGCCAAGGATGTCATGGTAAACTTCGCCGAACTCGACATTAAGGGGAAGGAATCGCTCGGTAATCTTGTGACTAAATATCAGATTGATGATGTGCGTCTCGTAGAAAAAGGATCGAGCACATTAGGAGGACGTGAAGTGTGGTTTGACCGTGACGTGCTGCGCCTGAATTACGACGGACGTGGCGAAAGTCTCGGTGTTTTCCAGGGTAATGACATGGTTCTGATAATAACCAAAACCGGGGAATTTTTCACTACCACCTATTCCGACTCCAACCATTTTGATGATAACATACTCCGGATAGAAAAATTTGATCCACATAAGGTGTGGACCCTTGCCCTGAATGATACGTCACTTGGATTCCCATATCTGAAAAGATTTACTTTTGAACCTTCTGCAAAACCTCAGAGATTTGTTGGCAATGATGCCACTTCCACCATTATTCTTTTGACAGATACCTATTATCCTCGCATAGAAGTTACTTTCGGAGGAGCCGATGCAGTGCGACCGGCCATAGAAATTGATGCGGAAGAATTCATTGCGGTAAAGAGTTTCAAGGCTAAGGGTAAAAGAATATCCAACTTCACAGTAGATAAAATTGTGGAACTTGAGCCTACCCGTTTCCCTACCGAACCTCAACCTGAAGAAGTAGAGGAAAGCGAATCTATCGAGGATGAAGATGTTGAAGAATCTGAAAGCAATAATCCCAAAGTGGTTCAGGGCGATCTCTTCAACTTTGAAAAGAATGACACAAAAAACGAGTCATAAGAAAGATACCGCTTTTGAGTCGTGATAATCCTCTCAGTAATGACCATACAACCGAGTCTTAGTGACCTTTCAAGTAATAATCACCCTACTGAATCATAATAAGGATATGAGATACCTGTTACCGAAAGTCTTAGCTGTAGTAGCGATCATTCTTAACGGCATAACGCAGATTCATGCGCAGACTGACATTGTTGACACTGCCTCACGACCCGTCACCGGTATCTATTCCTTAGAGATCGGACATCGCAACGTTTTGGCCACTTATCTCTCACCTCTACATTACACAGGTAAAACCTTTAGCGCTACCGGGGCTTGGAGCAAGGCCATGCCTTTCTCTCCCGAAAAAGCTATAATGCATTTCAATACATCCCTGGAATTTTCCAATCTGTTGAATCCGGCTCACACGGCCACTATGATTGGCTTGCAAGCCAAGTTTGATTGGGGCCTCTCTTGGCGCCATAGGCTTCCGTCAGACTTTCAGATTACGGCCGGTGGGACGGTAGGAATAGATGGGGGTGCATATTATCTGCTGCGTAACGGTAATAATCCTGTGGAAGTAATTGGAAATGTAAATTTGGGCGCTAGAGCCTCGGTGAGCAAGACAGTAAAGATCGGGAAACTTCCTGTGCTGCTTCGTGACGAAATATCCCTGCCTGTAATCGGGATGTTCTTCTCTCCGGAATTCGGTGAGACATATTATGAGATATATCTCGGCAATCATAAGAACCTTATCCATGCAGGCTGGTGGGGCAATAACTTCCGTATTGACAATCTGCTTTATGCCACACTTGATTTCGGACGTACAGCCATGACCGTAGGTTATCATTTCAACGCCTACAATCAATGGGCCTCTCATCTTAATACAAAGGTGCTGACCCATTCATTGGTAATAGGAGTTGTGCCGGGAGGAATAGGATTAAAAAAGAGAAAAGCCCAGGATCCCGCCGAAAAAATTTATTCCCTCTATTGAAGAAGTCGATATCATAAACTGCTATGACGAAATTTAAATCAAATTTTATAAATAAACTGTTTGGTGCATTACTTTTTTCAGTGGTTATGTGCGGTGGATTATGCGGATGTCATGACGAACCTGATTACCGGAACACTATCTATGGAAATTTCGATGCTCTGTGGGATATAGTTGACCAACGATATTGCTTCTTCAGCGAAAAAGATCTCGATTGGAAAAGTATCGGTGATAACTACCGTTCGACAATTACTCCGGAAACCAACGCTCTCCAGCTCTTTTTTATATGTTCGGCTATGCTTGATGAATTGCAGGACGGACATGTGAATCTTTCATCTCGTTTCGACACAAGCTACTACAGAAAATGGTGGAGTGACTATCCTCAGGATTTCAATCTACGTACTCTGGAAGAGAATTACCTTGAATTCAATTGGCTCACTGCCGGAGGGATTATGTATAAAAAGTTGCCCGGAGAAATTGCCTATATGTATTTTCCTTCCTTCTCGACTCCTGTCAGTGAGACTGCACTTGATTATATATTTTCTATTCTTCATAACAGCCGTGGTCTTATACTCGACATCCGCAATAATGGTGGAGGATTGCTGACTAATATCGGCACTTTCGTAGGACGTTTTATTGACGAGAAGATGCTTGGCGGATATATAATACATAAGACCGGACCCGGACATAATGACTTCTCTGAACCTTATCCCATAGAATATGAACCATCCACCGGAGGCCATGTGAAATGGAATGGTCCGATTGTGCTCCTCACCAACCGCTCGTGTTTCTCAGCGGCAAACGATTTTACTTCGGTTATGAAACGACTACCGCAAGTGAAAGTGGTTGGCGCACGCACAGGCGGAGGTGGAGGCCTTCCATTTTCTTCAGAATTGCCTATTGGTTGGGCAGTGAGATTTTCAGCTTGCCCGTTGATGGATGCCGATATGGAATGTACGGAATTCGGGATTGACCCTTCGCCCGGTTGTGAGGTTCATGCAACAGACGAGGACCTCGCCCAAGGAAAGGACGCGATCCTCGATTTCGCAATAGATCTTTTAAAAACACTTCCTCTGCCTGAAGAAGAGGAGAAATAAATTACTCCTGTGCGTAAGAAAGAATTGTCGGACTTTCAATATTTACACCATACTCCTGTGCGAAGCGCAGGATGGCACGTGCAAGTTTAGGTTTCAAGTCCTCGGGACAATACCTGAAATAAGCCTCGGCTGCCCTTACATGGGCTGCATCAGGCATTGGATACTCTCGTCGCTCTGGAAGACCATACATACTGTCGGGGAGCTCTCTGCGCTCCTCCTCATTCAATACATCGCTCATAACAAATAAATTTTTATAATTTCACCGGGTATTCCGGCGTTATATTAATATAACAAACTAAAAGCCCAAGAGGTTAAGTGTTTTTCAACGAATACACAGCTCGCCCACTACCCTCTTCAGGGACAACTTAGGTTTGATGGAAAATCCCGTAAAGCATAATATAACCCTCAAAAAGCAGCAAGAAAGTAATATGTGGACATTTAATCCAATATTAAAGACAGTAATATGGGGAGGTGAGAAGATAGCCTCTTTTAAAAAAATAGAAACAGATCTTACTCAAATTGGAGAAAGTTGGGAAATTTCAGGAGTTGAAGGTTCGGAATCAGTTGTGGCTACCGGCCCTGATAAGGGTTTAACCTTAAACGATTTACTCCGTAAATATGGAGCTGCATTGCTTGGTAAAAAGAATTACGTGAAATATGGTGATCTGTTTCCTTTGCTGATTAAATTTATCGATGCACGCAAGGATCTTTCCGTACAGGTGCATCCTGATGATGAATTAGCCGCTGCAAGAGGTTCAAAATTCGGTAAAACAGAAATGTGGTATGTACTTGGCACGGAAAAGGATGCAGTCCTGGCCAACGGTTTCAACCGCGAAGTTAATCCGGAAGAATACAGAGAACTTGTTGAAAGCGGGAAAATAATGGAGGTGTTGAATTTTAATCAGATACATCCAGGCGATGCCTTCTATATCCCCGCAGGTCGTGTTCACGCCATAGGGAAAGGAGCCTTTGTGGTTGAGATTCAAGAGACTTCGGATGTCACTTATCGCCTGTATGACTACAAGCGTCTGGATGCCAATGGGCATGAGCGTCAACTTCATACCGAGGAAGCATTCGCTGCCATCAATTTTTCAGATACAGATGGCAAAGCCATAACATATTCAGCGCGTCATGATCTACCCGTCAATCTTGTTACTTCTCCATATTTCACCACCAATTTATGGAATATTGACCATGAAGTTATGAGAGACTATTCCGAATGGGATACATTCGTGATTGTGATTGCCACCAAGGGAGCAGCTCATCTTGTCACTGATCAAGATAAGGTTTATCTCTCGGCAGGCCATACAGTTCTTATTCCGGCTACATGTAAGAAACTTGTTATATGCCCCGATGGGGAATTTGAAGGACTCGAATGCTTTATAAAATAGCTTCCTGACTTCATCCCGGTTAACTCGGCATATAATTTAAAGTAATTTGGCATCAAAAAAGTTGTTTTTCATCTTAATCAGTGGGATATTCACAAATTTCTATGTAAATTTGCACGTTAAAAACATTTTTCTGGGAGTCGCATACTGATGCAGCTCCCTAAAGGTGGCTAAAAATGTCTGTAAAAGACTTCAAAATATAGAATTTCAGATATGTATAGAGACAAGACATGCGGCGAGTTACGCCTTTCTGATGCCGGCAAGAATGTCAAGATAGCCGGATGGGTGCAACGCGCACGCAAAATGGGCGGCATGACTTTCGTTGACGTCCGCGACCGCTATGGTATTACTCAAGTGGTTTTTGACTCCGATCATGAGGATAATTCGCTCTTTAATGCTGCCAATGCCTTGGGTAGGGAGTTTGTGGTGCAGATTACAGGTAAAGTGGCAGAGCGCACGAGTAAAAACAAGAATCTTCCTACCGGCGAGATAGAGATTATCGCCGACAGCCTGAAGGTGCTTAATCGTAGTGAGATACCTCCGTTCACTATAGAAGATAACACCGACGGTGGCGACGACTTACGCATGAAATACCGTTATCTCGACCTACGCCGTCCAAGTGTCAGGAAAAATCTCGAGCTCCGTCATAAAATGGCATTTGAGATACGCAGATACCTTGACTCTAAAGGATTTTTGGAAATCGAAACTCCTATATTGGTGAAGTCCACTCCGGAAGGAGCCAGAGACTTTGTGGTGCCATCCCGAATGAATCCGGGTGAATTTTATGCTTTACCTCAGAGTCCGCAGCTTTTCAAACAATTGCTGATGGTGAGCGGTTTTGACCGTTATTTTCAGATTGCCAAATGTTTCCGCGATGAGGATCTGCGTGCCGACCGTCAGCCGGAATTCACTCAGATTGACTGTGAAATGAGTTTCGTTGAGCAGGAAGATGTGATTGACATGTTCGAAGGCCTCGTAAAGCATATTTTCAAATATGTGAAAGGCATTGAGTTTAATGATCCTTTCCCCCGTATGACATGGAATGACGCGATGCGTCTTTACGGCAGCGATAAACCTGATATCCGTTTCGGAATGCCTTTTGTTGAACTTACTGATCTTGTAAAAGGTCACGGCTTCTCAGTGGTAGACGATGCGGAACTCACAGTGGGAATCAATGCCAAAGGATGTGCCTCTTACACCCGTAAACAGATTGATGAGCTTACCGAGTTCGTAAAACGGCCTCAGGTCGGTGCCAAAGGTCTTATGTGGGTAAAAGTCGAACCCAACGGCACTTTCAAAAGTTCTGTAGGTAAGTTCTTCTCTCCTGAAGACCTGCAGAAATGGGCTGAACGTATGGAATCTGAACCAGGCGACCTTCTTCTGATCATGAGTGGAGAGGCAATGAAAACTCGCAAGCAACTCTGCGAGCTACGTCTGGAAATGGGCAATCGTCTCGGACTCCGTGATAAAAACGTTTTCGCACCTCTCTGGGTAATTGACTTCCCGCTTTTCGAATGGGACGAAGAGACTCAACGCTATTATGCGATGCACCATCCTTTCACGTCTCCTAATCCCGATGACATCAGCAAACTTCGTACAGACACAGGAAACGTACGCGCCACTGCCTACGATATCATAGTCAACGGCACTGAATTGGGAGGAGGATCGATACGTATCCATGATCCGGAACTTCAAAATGAGATGTTTGAGCTTTTAGGCTTTACCCCTGAAAAGGCTAAAGAACAATTCGGATTCCTGATGAATGCATTCAAATACGGTGCACCCCCTCACGGCGGTCTGGCTCTCGGCTTCGACCGATTTGTTTCAATTCTTGCAGGCCTCGACACTATCAGAGACGTGATTGCATTCCCAAAGAATAATTCGGGTCGCGACGTAATGAACGAGAGTCCGTCGCCCATCGATCAGTCTCAGCTGGATGAGCTTGAGCTTATGCTCAAACCGACAAAGCAATAATGCTATGAATTCTTTCCTCGACAAAATATTTCTTTCCTCGAACTAAACAGGACAATATGCTTAAAGTAAAAGATGTTGCTGGCGCAATCGAAGATTTCGCTCCAAAATCTCTTCAGGAAAGCTACGACAACACAGGTCTGCAGGTGGGTAATCCTGAAATGGAGGTATCAGCCGTGCTGTTATGCCTCGATGTCACTGAAGACGTGCTTGATGAAGCTATCGAACGCCATTGCAATCTCATAGTCACTCATCATCCCCTCCTCTTCAAGGGGCTTAAAGAGATAACAGGCAAGACAGCTACAGAACGTATAGTGATACGAGCCATTCGTGACAATATCGCCATCTACTCCGCCCATACCAATCTTGACTCGGCTTGGGAAGGGGTTAGCTATGAAATTGCTCATATCCTTCGTCTCCACTCTTTACAGGTGCTCGAGCCCAAGGAGGGCAATCCGACTGCCGGGCTTGGTGTCATAGGTGATATCCAACCTCTCCCAAAGCTGGAATTTCTTCGTAAGATAAAGGATGCTTTTAAAGTAAAATGTCTGCGCTATTCCGGCCAAAGTCCGCAACTTGTAGTCAGAAGAGTCGCGGTTTGTGGTGGTGCCGGCGCCTCACTCATAAGGGCAGCTATTGCAGCCGGAGCTGATCTGATTGTCACAGGAGATGTTAAGTATCATGATTTCACCACTTACGGTCTTGACATCATTATCGCCGACATCGGACATTATGAGAGTGAATTATGCACAAAAGAGATTTTCTCCCGTATTATCCGTGGTGTATATCCTGATTGTGTGACTTATTTTGCTGAAAGTGAGACCAATCCTGTAAAATATATGTAAAATCAATTAGACTGAATATAGCCTATGGCAACCGAAAAAAAAATTGATAAGGAACGCAGTGTGGAAGAGCGCTTACAAAGCCTCTTCCAACTACAAACCTATCTCTCCGAAATCGACAGGATAAAAATCCTCAGAGGAGAGCTCCCTAACGAGGTGAAGGATCTTGAAGATGAGATCGTGCGTTATCAAACCCGTATTCAGAAATACAAGGACGAAATCGAAGACCTCAAAACTCTTGTAAGCAAGAAGAAGGCCGATATCGAAGAGCGAAAAGTGAAAATTGCCAAGTATGACGAACAAATCAACAACGTCCGGAATAACCGCGAATTTGCTTTCCTTGAGAAAGAGAAAGAATTCGAAGGCCTCGAGATAGAGCTGGCAGAGAAAAATATAAATGAAGCTTTGATGAAACAGGAGCAGAAAGCTGCTGAAATACGTCATACAGAAGAAGAGCTCGCCGATAATGAGCATATCCTTGTTGAAAAACGTAAGGAGCTTGATGAAATCGTTTCGGAAACACGCGTGGAAGAGGAAAACATACGTGCCAAAGCCAAAGAACTTGAAAGCAAAATCGATGATTACACATTAGCGGCTTTCAAACGTATCCGTAAAAACGCACGTAACGGGTTGGGAATAGTGACAGTGCAGAGAAGTGCATGCGGCGGCTGTTTCAACCGTATCCCGCCACAGCGTCAGCTTGAAATAAAGATGCATAAGAAAGTCATAGTATGTGAGTACTGTGGACGTATCATGGTTGACGGTGCTCTCGTAGGTGTAGAGCAACAAGTGGTTGAAACTCCCGTGAAACCAAAACGTAAATTGAAATCAACTTCAAATTAAGTTGATTCAATATTATAATAGAATAGGTTACCCGTTATCAAGTTTGAATTAAATGACGGTTAACCTATTTTTTTGTATATAAACGGCCGTAGACATTCTCCCGTCCATCACAAACATATTAAAAACCACTTTTCTTATACTATTGATAATCTGCAAATTATCAATAAAAATCAAACCTCGCGATTTTTTTATTATTGTCATATTAAATTTTATTGCTAATTTTGTGTCCCGGACTAATATATTTTATCCGTGGAAACAAAATACATATTCGTGACCGGAGGCGTTGTCTCCTCACTCGGAAAGGGAATCATTTCCTCTTCACTTGCTCGGCTTTTATTATCAAGAGGCTATCGTGTCACCATCCAGAAGTTAGACCCCTATATCAATATCGACCCGGGGACTCTGAATCCTTATGAACATGGTGAGTGTTATGTAACCGTCGACGGGCATGAAGCCGACCTTGATCTTGGACACTATGAACGTTTCACCGACATCCGAACCACCCGTAACAACAATATCACCACGGGTAGGATATATCAGTCAGTGATAAATAAGGAAAGACGTGGTGACTATCTCGGAAAAACAGTACAGATAATACCCCATATTACTGATGAAATAAAGCTGAATATTAAAAATCTGGGAGAAACCGGAAAATACGACTTCGTAATCACCGAAATAGGTGGTACGGTTGGCGACATTGAATCCACTCCATTTCTTGAAGCAGTGAGACAATTGAAATGGGAACTCGGAAAAAATGCTTTAAGTGTACATCTCACCTACGTGCCATATCTCAAAGCTGCAAAAGAGCTCAAGACCAAGCCTACTCAACATTCTGTAAAACAACTGCAGGCAATCGGCATTCAACCGGATATTCTAATTTTACGTACTGAAAAAGATATTCCACAAGGTATGCGACACAAGGTGGCACAATTCTGCAATGTGGCTCCCGAAGCCGTAATACAAAGTGTGGATGCTTCCACTATTTACAAAGTGCCGATGCTGATGCACGAACAACATCTTGATAATCTTGTGCTTCAGCTCACCGGACTCGAAAGTAAAGAGGAACCAAACCACATTGCCTGGAGCGACTTCCTTACAAAGCTCGATACGGCTGTGAAGACTGTGACTATCGGACTTGTAGGTAAATATGTAGAATTACAGGATGCTTATAAATCGATCAGTGAATCGCTGATGCAGGCAGCTACATATTGTGATCATAAATTAAATCTTGTATACATTCATTCTGAAAAATTAAATGAAGAAAATGTAGACGAGAAGCTTTCCGGTCTTGACGGTGTGATCATCGCACCCGGATTCGGACAAAGAGGTATCGAAGGAAAATTTGTAGCCCTAAAATGGTGTCGGCTACATGATATGCCCACACTCGGTATATGTCTCGGAATGCAGTGTATGGTGATTGAATATGCCCGTAATGTCTTGGGCCTTAAGGATGCCAACTCTACAGAAATGAATCCTGACACTCCTGACAATGTGATAGACATAATGGAGGAGCAGAAGAAAATATCCAATATGGGAGGCACAATGCGACTCGGCGCTTACGAATGCAGGCTTAAAGAGGGTTCAATCCCTGCAAAAGCTTATGGAAAGGAAATAATTTCAGAGCGACATCGCCACCGTTACGAATACAACATGGCTTATAAGGAACAATTGGAGGAAGCCGGTATGGAATGTGTCGGGGAGAATCCTGATACCGGTCTTGTAGAAATTGTGCAAGTCCCGTCACTCACTTGGTTTGTCGGCACTCAATATCATCCGGAATATCAATCTACTGTGCTTAATCCCAATCCGCTGTTCATGTCATTCATGAAAGCAGCTATCCGTAAGAGTGAGGAAAGCAATAGATAAATTCTTGAAATAGAAACATCAGTAATTCTAACTTTGAGAAAAGCAACAACATCAGTTGGTATAACATTATTCTTAAGAGTCGTATGGAATTGATTAAACATGAATGTGGAGTGGCCATGATCAGGCTTCTCAAACCTCTGTCGTACTATAAGGAAAAATATGGAAGTGAACTGTATGGCCTTGATAAGCTCTATCTTATCATGGAGAAAGAACATAACAGAGGACAGGAAGCCGCCGGCATAGGATGTGTCAAAATGGACGTGCCCCCCGGAAAAGAATATATATTCCGTGAACGCGCTCAAGGCACCGATGCTATAACAGAGATTTTTGCTAAGGCCCACAGTCAGATTGAAACAAGTATTTCGGAAGGTATATCTATAGAGAATGCCCCATTTGTCGGAGAAGTCTACATGGGACATCTGCGCTACAGCACTACAGGCCGTTCGGGTATAAACTATGTGCATCCTTTCATGAGACGCAACAACTGGAGTTCACGCAACATGCTCCTTTGCGGAAATTTCAACATGACAAATGTTGACGAGATTTTCCGGACAATAATAGCCAACGGTCAGCACCCTCGTCTATATGCTGACACATTCTTGCTTCTCGAGCAACTTGGACATGCCCTCGACAGAGAAAACGAACGCCTATATGAAATCCATAAAAAAGCCGGTCTATCTGCTCTCGAGCTGTCAAAAGCCATAGCCCGTGACTTAAATGTGGGTAATGTATTGAAACGTTGTGCCCCCGTATGGGATGGTGGTTACGTGATATGCGGAATTGTCGGAAACGGTGATATGTGGGCGATGCGTGATCCTCACGGGATACGCCCCGCTTTCTATTATAGAGACGACGAAATAGTGGTGCTTGCCAGTGAAAGACCTGTCATACAGACTGCCTTCAATCTTAATATTGAAGAGGTTAAAGAACTTCAACCGGGTGATGCACTGATAGTTGATCGTGATGGTAGCTCCCGTATTGATAAAATATTACCGGCAGGTGAGGTAGCCAAATGTAGCTTTGAACGCATATATTTCTCACGAGGTTCTGACCGTGACATCTATAATGAGCGGAAAAGATTAGGAAAGAAATTGGTTGACCCGGTTCTGGAAGCGATAGAACATAATCTTGATCATACAGTGTTCTCCTTCATCCCTAACACGGCTGAAGTGGCTTTCTTTGGTCTGATAGAGGGATTGGAAAAAAGGTTGATTAAAGAAAAGATTAAAGAAATCCAACACCTTTCACAGAACGGAGAACTTACCGATGAAAATATTGCATTTGTCCTGAGAAGAAGAATACGTCGGGAAAAAGTAGCTATAAAAGATATAAAGCTGAGAACTTTCATAGCGGAGAGCAGTGTAAGAAACGATTTGGCTACTCACGTGTATGACATTACTTACGGCACTTTGAAACCGGGAGAGAACCTTGTGGTAATAGACGACAGCATCGTGAGAGGCACAACTCTGCGTCAATCTATCATTCGGATACTCGACCGTCTTCATCCCCGGAAATTAGTGATAGTATCGAGCTCTCCCCAGGTACGTTATCCCGACTGCTATGGCATAGACATGTCAAGAATGGGTGAGTTTATAGCTTTCAAGGCTGCCATGGCACTCCTGAAAGAGAAGGATATGGAATATGTGGTTGATGAGGTCTACAAGAAATGTAAGAATCAGGATTCTGTGCCTAACGATAAGGTAGAGAATTATGTGAAGGAGATATATGCACCCTTCAGCGACAAGGAAGTAGCCGATAAGATCGCTGAACTGCTGACTGCCTCTGATATTAAAGCCGAGGTTGAAATTGTGTATCAGTCGGTGGAATCAATGCGCGAGGCTATTCCTGATCACAGAGGAGACTGGTATTTCACAGGCAACTACCCGACTCCGGGAGGAATCAGACTTGTCAATAAAGCCTTTGTAAACTATTACGAAGGACGTGTCTCAGCACGTGACTGAGTCATATACAAGACCATTCAGGGAATATTGAGAAGCCGGTGAGTCTGGAGGGAGAGAGTCCAACGCGGATCAGCAAGGACACGCTGGATTGTACGTTGTGTATTCAGAGAATTCTTCAATTTATCAGGCACAAAACAGGGCTGAAGAAACATACGTGTCAATGGAGTGACACACGGATAAGAGAAATATTGTTCAAGATTCTGACCCACATCCACCACCTTCAGTTCATCGGCTTTCTCGGCTCTGACAGAATAGTCGCCGGCTCCCTCCATACCACATTTAGGCGATACTGTCACCCAATCTATCTCTGAAGGGACAGGCAATGAACCGTTGGTCTCTATGGCAACAAGTTTCCCTGTAGCGGATTTCAGTTGTCTTACAAAGGCATTGTCTATCCACATAGTTGGCTCACCTCCTGTAAGCACTATCCATTTAGCCGGATAGTGGTTCACTTCTTCGATTATATTCTCGAGTGTCATCAATCTACCATCCTCGTGATTGGTATCACAGAACGCGCAATGTTTGTTGCATCCTGAGAATCTGATGAAAACTGAAGGGCACCCGGTATGAGCGCCCTCTCCCTGTAAAGAATAGAAAATTTCGTTAATCTTTCTCATCTTATACGCTTAGCTACTATTCTTTCTCATAGATTGCGATATTACCTTCGCTCTCCTGTATCTCACAACGCCAGCAATTTGGGACATTGTCAACTATCCAACGGGCCATATTTTCAGCTGTAGGATTACAGTCTATAACATCGTTAATCACAGAGTGGTCAAGCCGGTCCATAACCAGTTCCTTAATGTGGGTAAAATCCACCACCATCCCATCCTGGTTAAGTTCTTGTGCCCTACACTCAACAGTCACAATCCAGTTATGTCCGTGCAGACGGCTGCACTTGCTGGGATAACTGAGCCGTAGTCTATGGGCCGCACTAATCTCGAATCTTTTTTTTACATAATACATAAATCCTCCTTTCCGAATCAGTCTGACTCATATTGAGTCGGATCATCAATTCCCGCTTCAGCCATAGCCTCGCGTCGTTCCACACAAGTGCCGCACTTGCCACAATGTTTCTCACCTCCCTTATAACATGAATAAGTGATAGAATAGTCCACCCCTAATTCCTTACCAAGGCGAGCGATATCCGTTTTTGTTATATTAGTAAAAGCTGCTTCTATTGTTATTCCATCATACGTGCCATATTTCATGGCGTCGCTCATGGCTCTTACAAACTCGGGCCGACAATCAGGATATATCGAATGATCACCACCATGGTTTGCCATCATGACATGACGCAGACCTCGTGACTCCGCCAGACCACAAGCCACCGACAGCATTATACCATTACGGAAAGGCACCACTGTTGACTTCATGTTCTCATCGGCATAATGCCCCTCCGGTATTTTTTCCGCTCCTTCAAGCAATGAACTTTTAAAATAACGTCCCATAAACTCCAATGGTATGACGAGATGCTCTATACCGAGCAAGGCGCACTGACGACGGGCACAATCTATTTCACGGGCATTATGGTTGGAACCGTAATCAAAACTCACGGCTAACGCTATTTTATCTTTCTTATAATGCAGCAGAGTCACACTGTCCATTCCTCCGGAAAGGATTATAACTGAATCTTTTTCCATTCCTTTATTCATTTTTTCATGTCAAGAGCAGCTTCACGGCGTTTACGACACAAATCCTGATGTTCCGAATCGCCCATATTAGCAAACGGATAAATGGATATACCACCGCGAGGCATAAATAATCCCTTAACCTCTATGTATTTAGGATCCATCAATTTCCAAAGATCTTTCATAATGATGTTAACACAATCCTCATGGAAATCTCCATGATTACGGAAACTGAAAAGATACAATTTCAGGCTCTTGCTCTCCACCATTCTCTCTCGGGGGATATAGGAGATGATGATGTGACCGAAATCCGGTTGCCCTGTCTTTGGACACAGAGTAGTGAATTCGGGACAATCAAATGTCACAACATATTCATTTTCCGGATGTTTGTTCTCGAATGTCTCAAGTAACTGTGGGGCATAATCTGTAGGATACGCCACTCCCTGGCAGCCCAGTAACGTGACGCCTTCAAGTTCTGATTCTTTTCTCATAATAAATATAAATTTGAATTTGGAAAAGCCGGGAGCTGCCACCATCCCTGCTCTAACTCTACAAAATTACAAAAATATTTTGAATCATACAAAAACGACCTCTCTCACGAGAGGTCGTTTTTGTTAACAACCGAGTAATGTTGTTAGTACTTAAACTTAATGAACAAAAATCTATCTTCTTTCTTTTCTAACTATGTAACATTATACACAGTGAAAGAGTTTTTAAAAAGTGTAAGTTTAACACTCTTTAACACCTTCGTTTTCGAGCTGCTCTATCTCTTTATCAAGAGAACTGCGTTGGCTCCGCAATTCGCGCAGGCGGCGCCCTTTCAGTATTAAATCAAAATTATCGATATCACCCTTCAGTTCTGACGTAGCTCCTGAAAGACGTTCCCGATCTTTTGGCGCAAGTTCTGTAAGGGCCAAAAGCAATTTCCGGGCCTTTTTTATTGTTTCTAATACTAACGCCGGAGATGCCTCCTTTCCGGTGGTAGCTAATTCCTGCCGGCGACGCCAGCTCATGATGGCCGCATATTGGCGCGCCTCGTCTTTCTCTTCAAAGTTGCGACGGTCAATTTCATCTCTTCCTTCAAGATACGCTTCTCTATAAAGGGCTATTGTTTCCGATTTCTTCATATATTAATTTATTATCTTCATGAGTTTGGATTATCTCCTTCAATCTTTGCCTCCGAGGCATGTTCTGCGGCTTTATCATCCGGTTTATCATCTACATTCTCATCTTCCGGCTGCAAGATCTCTATAATAGCGCTGCTTACACTTGCTACTCGTCTCAATTCATCTTTCAAATCTTTCTGGGCCTTTAAACCAATCAGATATATCGGTAGCCCTAACACAACGAACCAACGCCCTATCCTACCGAGCCATTTAACCTCTCCGGGATGGTATACCCAAAGATTGCGTAACACAGGATAATCCATCAGTTTATTTACAGCCAATTGATTACGACAATCGGTCATATAATCCACATCCTCTTCCAGAGTATCACTTATATGCACAATCGCAGCGCCGTCATAACCTTTCTGCCAGTAATCCCTATACGACTGACGGGAAGAATAACGTTCTACAAAAGCTAAAGCCATCTCCCTAAGTGACGATAACCGACCACACGCCTCCGGGATAGAAATGTCATTGATGATAACCTCCTTATAATTAACTTTACGTTCTACCTTTTGTCCGATGATTCGGCGGAAGAAAGCTTTGTATCGGTCTCCATCAAATACGGCCGAATCATTCATTGCCTTATACGTGACATATATGCCGAGGGGCGCAAGTATAAAAGTTGAAAGCCATATTCCACACCATACTATCCAACGGCCGTCACGTGCCATCTTATAGCCGGTATTGTCTATTATATAATAGAAAAGGAAAAGCAATACGGAAATCACCAGAGGTGTACCTAATCCTCCTTTTCTGATAATTGCTCCTAATGGCGCTCCGATAAAAAAGAATACAAGACAGGCTACTGAAAGAGTAAATTTCTTAAGCAACTCTATTTCATGTCGCCGCACAATCCTCTTATCGTCGGCTACGGTCATCGCCTTAAATTGCATTTCTGCTACCTGTTGCTTGGAGAGGCTCAGGGCCTGACTAAATATTACTTCCCGATTATTCGGTGCCAGGGAGGTGATAAGGGTATCTATGTCCACCGGTTTGATCACAGCCGTGTCTTTCTCCGTCTTTTCACTTTCCTCATACATGCCCGCAGTCTCAAGCTGAGAAAAATCACTTGTGCCAAGAATAGGAAAAGCTGTACGTTGCAGTTCTTTAGCATAGACTAAACCTGTGGAATCGAGGCGTGATTCCACGGAATCTATCGTATGTCGCAATTGAGCGACATTCTTTCCGACATACTGGTTACGCATTCCTGATTCATCAAGTCGGTTAAAGTTTGCATCAAATGGAATCAGCACCTCTTTCTCAGCAAACTCTTCACGCCGGAACGGGACATTACGATCCATGCTTTTCTGTTCCCGGAGATTTTCAAACTGTTGCCCCTTGAACAGATGGAGATACAGGTAACGCATATCAGGAGTCATAGCAAGCCTACCTGAATCGGCTAACAGTATAGTAGAATTATCTCCACCGTGACTCACATCGTATATCATCACTTCATGCAACATTCCGGTTTCACGATTTTTTTCACGCACAAACAGATTATATCCCGGAATATTGGCATAGAAAACACCTTCAGGAATTTCAAGCTCAGGCGATTTCTGTTTGGCGGAAAATAAAAGGGTATACATCTTCACCTGAGCATGCGGTAGCACATCGTTCTGGAAAAAGAAAGCGGCTACAGCTATACCGGATATAAAGACTATGAGTGGACTCATAGCTTTAAGTAACGATACTCCGGAGGCCTTCATCGCAGTAAGCTCGAATTTCTCACCAAGGTTTCCGAAAGTCATCAGGCTTGCAAGAAGAATTGCAAGAGGCAATGCGAGGGGCACAAGAGTAAGAGCCGCATAAAAGAACAGTTCGGCCAGCACCGACATCTCGAGACCTTTGCCTACGAGATCGTCGATATTTTTCCAAAGAAACTGCATGAGCACAATGAAAAGCACAATGAAAAAAGTCATTGCGAACAGGGGCAGAAAACTTTGCAGAATGAAAAGATAAAGTCGCTTAATGATTCTCATCTCGTCGGGAGATAGATAGATATTGCTATTTCAAGGTGTAAAATTACAAAAAAAAATGAAGCGATACCCTATCTGCTTTCAAAATGTTTTTATTAACTTTGCAATTACTCTTGCCAGTGGGCGCCGGGAAGTTGACCTCCCGGCTGATTCCGCAGACAACTGCTACAATCCGTTATCGATTATAAACCTTATAAATACCCCATATCGATATGACCTTATTTGAAAGGCTTACAAAGAAAGCACAGGAACACCCGCAGCGGCTCGTGCTCCCGGAATCCACAGAACCCCGCACACTACAGGCTGCCGAGCAGATTATTGAAAAGAAGGCTGCCAACATTATCTTCCTCGGCCATAAAGAGAAGATTATGGCTGAAGCTGAAAAACTCGGTCTCAAACATATTGGAGAAGCAGAATTCCATAATCCTGATGATGTGGACTTCACTGAAAAATATGCCGATCTCTTTTGCGAACTTCGTAAAAAGAAAGGTGTGACTCTCCAGGATGCGCGTTATACTGTCAAGAATCCTCTCTATCTTGGCTGTCTGATGATAAAGAATGGTGATGCCGACGCTATGGTTGCGGGAGCTCTCAGTCCAACTTCAAGTGTGCTCCGAGCCGCTTTCCAGGTATTGAAGACCAAGCCGGGTATATCTGTCGTCAGCGGTGCTTTCATTATGCTTTTACCCGAAGGATGTCCTTATGGCGATAACGGTATGCTCGTTTTCGCAGACTGTGCCGTAGTGCCTGACCCGACAAAAGAGGAACTCGCCCAGATTGCTATAGCAACCGCCAAAACCACTAAAGATATTGCCGGCCTTGACCCCGTTGTGGCCCTGCTCAGCTTCTCGACGAAAGGTTCTGCAAGTCACGAGAGAGTAGATAAAGTGCGTGAGGCCACGGAAATAGCGCAAGCGCTTGATCCCACACTCAAAATTGACGGCGAACTTCAGAGCGATGCGGCAATAGTGCCCTCTGTAGGAGCCTTGAAAGCACCTGAAAGTAAAGTTGCAGGACACGCCAATACTCTGATATTCCCCTCACTTGAAGCTGGAAATATTGGTTACAAACTCGTTCAACGCATCTCCGGTGCCGGCGCTGTTGGCCCGATTCTCCAAGGTTTGGCTGCTCCGGTCAATGACCTGTCGAGAGGTGCTACAGTTGAGGATATTGTCAACACTATTATTGTAACCTGCAATCAGGCTATCGGCGACAAGAATCTCTAATTATAACAGTCATTAATACCAACAATATCAACGGCAATGAAGATACTTGTGCTCAACTGCGGCAGCAGTAGCGTTAAATATAAACTGATTGACTCAAAAAATAAGAAAGTGCTCGCTGAAGGTGGCGTTGAAAAAATTGGTCTTCCCGATTCTTTCCTGAAATTCAAACGTCCCGACGGCTCTAAAGGTCAGATTAATGTCGAGATGCCGACAGCAAAAGAGGCTGTCAAAAATGTGCTCGATATTCTCACCGATCCTAAGGAGGGAGTAATCAAGAGTTACGATGAAATCGAGGCTGTCGGCCATCGTGTGGTGCACGGAATGGAGTATTTCAATAAATCAGTTATCATTACTCCTGAAGTAGTGGAGAAAGTAAAAGAGTGCTATCCCGTGGCACCCCTCCATAATCCTGCCAACGTCACCGGCATTGAGGCTATAACTTCGATTCTCCCGGAAGTGCCTCAGGTTGCAGTGTTTGATACGGCTTTCCATCAGACAATGCCGGCTAAGGCTTACATGTATGCACTTCCCTATGAAGCATACGAGAAATATGGAGTACGCAGGTATGGTTTCCACGGCACCAGTCATCGCTATGTTTCAAGACGTGCCTGTGAATTCTTGGGTCTGGATTATGACAAACAGCGCATCATTACATGTCATATCGGCAATGGTGCCAGCATCACAGCGATAAAGGATGGTAAAAGTGTTGACACTTCGATGGGTTTGACTCCGACCGAAGGTCTTATGATGGGCACACGTGTAGGCGATGTCGATCCGGGAGCACTTGTATATCTCATGGAGCAAGAGGGTCTCGACGCTGCCGGTCTTAGCAAACTTATCAATAAGCAGAGCGGTGTAGCCGGAGTGTCTGAGCTTTCAAGTGACATGCGTGACATTGAGGCGGCCATCGCAGCAGGCAATGAGAAGGCTAAACTGGCGCTTGAAATGTATGAATACCGTATCCTGAAATATATCGGAGCGTATACAGCCGTACTCGGAGGAGTAGATATTATTGTTTTCACAGGTGGTGTAGGTGAGAATCAGATAGCCACACGCGAGAGAATCTGCCGTAAGCTTGCTTTCATGGGAGTCACCTTCAACGAGGAGGCTAACAAGGAGAGAGGTGAGGAGGTTGAAATCTCCGGTCCTGACTCTAAGGTGCATGTGGTGGTGATTCCCACCGACGAGGAAATGATGATCGCCGAAGACACTGCAGCCCTCGTGTGAAACATT
>CAZPHL010000001.1:0-39855 GCA_964586465.1 uncultured Sangeribacter sp. | reverse complement strand
TTCTTTTACGAGTGGGACTACTATTCACAGCATCCTGCAGAAATTATTAAAGTGTGGAACGGGGGGCTTGCGAGTCATGGAGGCACCATCGCCAATATTATCGCAGTGTTTCTCTTTTCTTGGTTCGTCACAAAAAAACCTGCCTCATGGACCTTCGATAAGCTTGTCATAGCTATTGCTCTTGTTGGCTGTCTGATACGTCTCGGTAATCTTATGAATAGTGAAATCTACGGCGGCCCGACCGATTTGCCATGGGGATTCATATTCGTACGCGACGGCGAGACAGTGGCGAAACATCCCACACAGATTTACGAGGCGGCATGTTATTTCATTCTGTTTTGGGTGTTAATGTGGATGTACTGGAAGCGAAATGCAGAAGAAAGACCATATCTCATCACAGGGGTATTCTTTATAGGCATATTCCTACCACGTTTTTTCATAGAATACATAAAGAATGTCCAGGTACAGTCAGAATATGAAATGATTGCCCGTTACGGCATGAATTTAGGACAAATGCTCAGTATTCCTTTTATTTTATTGGGTATCGGTTTGGTGATATGGGCCCTATGTCATCCTCGCCAGCACTGGACGTTCCCCAATAAGTTTGCTGAAGATTTGCCAAAATCTCCTTATCGGGCAAAACATTGACCGGCTGACGGATGAGTGAAGCAGGCTACCATCTGATAGTTATAGCCGTTGCGGCATTTGCCGTAATCAAGGGTTTTAAAAGAGGCTTTACAGGGCAAATCTCAGGTATCCTGGGGTTTGCCTTCGGCACAGTTTGCGCACATGTGTTCGAGGCCAATGCCGAAGCGGTTTTCCGTAGCTTGCTACCCTGGGTGCGTCATGCCGTCGGAGCAGCTTTTATCTATAACCTCTTGGCATCAGTGACGATATATGGCCTTGTATATCTCCTCTTCAAACTCTTTACAAAGGTTCTCCGCGCTGCCATGCAGGTGTTTTACGTAGGGATGCTTGACGCAATACTTGGAGCCTTCTTCTGTCTGCTGAAATACATGCTTGTCGTGTCCATTGTTTATAACTTTCTTCTCTGTATCAATCCGTCGTCACCTCTCATGAAGTATGCCACAGCCGATGATGGAAATGTCGTTGAAAGTGTGGTCATGCTCGCCCCGGGTCTGTTGGGGTGTGGTAGTGTCTATGACCTTACCCATCTCATTCAGTTGAAGGAGGCTAAAAAGATAAGTTACAACCTATTTCCCTCACCGCTTGTTATAACGGTAGATCAAATTAATAATGGAAATGCTCAAAGTTAAAAACCTACACGCCCAGATAAATGGGAAAGAAATATTGAAAGGAATCAATCTGGAAGTCAATCCGGGAGAAGTTCACGCTATAATGGGCCCCAACGGGTCAGGCAAATCCACTCTCTCCATGGTGTTGGCCGGAAATCCGGCTTATGAAGTCACAGGTGGAGAAGCTGAGTTTGTCGGTAAGGATCTTCTCGCCATGCCTCCTGAAATCAGAAGCCATGAGGGAGTATTCCTCGGATTCCAGTACCCGGTAGAAATTCCGGGTGTGTCGATGGTCAATTTCATGCGAGCCGCTGTTAACGCCAAACGTGAGTATTTTGGTCAACCTCCTATGAGCGCGACGGAGTTCTTAAAGATGATGCGCGAAAAGAGAGCTATAGTGGAACTCGACAATAAGCTTGCCTCACGTTCTGTCAATGAAGGATTTTCAGGTGGCGAGAAAAAACGTAACGAGATTTTCCAGATGGCTGTGCTTGAGCCTAAACTTTCTATTCTTGACGAGACTGATTCCGGTCTTGATATCGATGCACTGCGCATCGTGGCTGAAGGGGTCAACAAGCTTAAGACAGCCAATAACGCCACTATAGTCATCACACATTACCAACGTCTTCTCGATTATATTAAACCTGATTTTGTACATATTTTATACAAAGGCAGAATCGTCATGACAGGAGGACCGGAGTTGGCTCTTGAACTTGAAGAACGAGGTTATGACTGGATCAAGCAGCAGGTAGACAATGAAGAGATCTGATGCGTGAATATAAATCATGGAATTATTAAATTAAATCGTGAAGTTATGAACGCATTGACTCAATATATAAACCTTTACAAGCAACATGCCGATCTGATAGATCTTAATAGTGCCGAGATTCTCAATGGACACAGAGATAAGGCCCTTAAGATTCTTGAATTGATATCTTTACCGGAAAAAGGCAGCGAGAATTATGAGACTACTGACCTCAATAAGATTCTCTCACCTGACTACGGTCTGAATTTGGCACGTGTACCAATTGATGTAAATCCCACCGCTTCATTCCATTGCGGTGTGCCAACTCTGTCGTCTTCTCTGTTCCTGCTTGTTAACGATCTGTATGCCCAGACCGTTCGTTCACATGATGGTCTTCCGGAAGGTGTATACGTAGGGAGTCTTCGAAAATTCGCTACTGAGCATCCTGAGATAGCAGAAAAATATTATGCCAGGACAGCGGATCTCTCCAATCCTATTGTCGCACTTGACACTATGTTGGCGCAAGACGGTATCGCGATATGGATTAAAAAGGGAGTGAAAGTGGAAAAACCTCTCCAGATTGTCAACATCCTGCAGAACGGTTCACCACTCATGGCAGTGAGACGTGTGTTGATAATAGTCGAAGAGAATGCAGAAGTCAAAATTCTTTCATGCGACCATACTCAGAATCCCGACGTTGACTTCCTAAGCCTTAATACCATCGAGATAACTGTAGGTAAAAACTCTACAGTGGATTTCTACGATATGGAGGAATCTACTGAAAAGACATCCCGTCTTTCGGCCCTTTATTTGAATCAAGAAGAAGGAAGCAATGTGATGATTGACGGAATTACTCTTTACAATGGTGTTACCCGCAACGAGTATTACAGTGTTTTCAAAGGAGCATATTCCTCACTGAAATTATTCGGTATGGGTATTGAAGACCGTAACAGGCATCTCGACACATACTCTCGGATTACTCATGCATCGCCCGATTGCAAGACTGACGAACTGTTCAAGTATGTGGTGGATGACAATGCCACGGGAGCTTTTGCCGGACTTATCCTGGTGAACCCGGGGGCGGATAAAACTGAAGCCTATCAAAGTAATCGCAATATTGTAGGCACCGACACTGCCCGGATGTATTCAAAGCCACAGCTTGAAATCTATAACGATGATGTGAAGTGCAGCCATGGTACTGCTACAGGACAACTTGATGAAATGCAAGTGTTCTATATGCGTACTCGCGGCATCCCCGAGGCGACCGCCAAACTCCTTCTTAAACAGGCATTCATGGCCGATGTCATTGATGGAGTGCGTCTTGATGCACTCAAAGACCGTTTGCACATGCTGGTAGAACGACGTTTCGCAGGAGCTGATCCAAATTGTGCATCCTGCCGCTCAGGTTGTCAACCTACCGATTAAACTCTGAATGACATGACAGTAGATGAAGTTTTAAAAATACGAGATGAATTTCCCATTTTAGGACGTCAGGTGGCAGGCCGTCCGATGATTTATCTTGACAATACCGCTACCTCGCAGACACCTCGACGTGTCGTTGAGGAGATTGAGAGAATATATACCCACGAAAAAGCCAATGTCCATAGGGGCGTACATACCCTATCCCAGGAAATGACCGATCTGCAAGAAAATACTCGCAGGCGCATAAGGGATTATATTAATGCCGACTCCATTGAGGAAGTGATATTCACAAGGGGCACTACGGAAGGCATCAATCTGGTGGCCTCATCTTTCGGAAGTCGGTTCAAAGAGGGAGATGAGGTAATCCTGACAGTGATGGAACATCACGCCAATATCGTGCCTTGGCAACTTCTTAGAAACCGTACAGGGATCGTCCTGCGTGTGGTGGACATAAATGACAGGGGTGAACTTGATCTCGAACAATATCGGTCTCTCTTCAATGAGCGGACTGTCATGGCTTCTTTCTGTCATGTCAGCAATGTGTTAGGCACTGTAAATCCGGTAGAAGAAATGACTGCTTTTGCCCATTCCAAGGGTGTGCCGGTATTGATTGACGGAGCCCAGGCATCTCCTCATATAAAAATCGATGTAAAAAAAATCGGATGTGATTTCTATGTCTTCTCCTCTCATAAAATGTATGGTCCAACCGGCATCGGAATCCTTTATGGTAAAAAAGAACTTCTCGAGCAGATGCCACCTTACCAAGGAGGAGGAGAAATGATTGCCAAGGTGACTTTCGCTCACACTACTTTTGCCGAGCTTCCTTTCAAATTTGAAGCAGGCACACCGGATTTTGTAGGAATAGCCTCATTTTCAAAGGCTATAGACTTCATCGAAGAAATAGGTTTGGAGCGTATCGCTTCTCATGAGCAACAACTCCTTGACTATACCACTAAAAAAATAACTGAAATCCCCGGCGTACGCATCTATGGCACAGCACCACATAAGAGCGCTGTCCTCTCTTTCCTCGTTGGTCGAAGTCATCCATACGATGTCGGTATGCTTCTTGACAAACAGGGCGTTGAAGTGCGTACGGGACATCATTGTGCCATGCCTCTCATGGATCGCCTTGATATACCGGGCACAGTACGGGCATCGTTCGCCGTTTATAATACTTTTGAAGAGGCTGACAGATTTATTGAAGCTTTAAAGCGAGCTTCTGTCTTACTTGAATAATAATTTATCAATGCGTTTTTTTAATCGCCCGTTAAAAGACATAATAGTGGCAGGCATATTTCTTTTGGTATGTCTGTTGCTGGTATTTGCGGCGATTTGGGCTTATCAGACCTTTCTCCATACCCCTCCTTATGTAGATCCTGAACGTTATCCTGTGAGAGGGATAGACATATCAGCCCATAACGGTGATGTTGATCTTCAAAAAGCAGCTGACTCCGGTATTGAATTTGTATTTATAAAGGCAACTGAAGGCGGTGATTTTAAAGACAGAAATTTCCGTGTCAACTATGATAAGGCCACAAAAGCAGGCCTAAAAAAGGGTATATACCACTTCTTCCGCTTTGACCGTGACGGTGTAGAGCAAGCGCTTAATCTTCTCAGAGCCGTAAGTTATCGGAAACCGGAACTCGGTTTGGTAATTGATGTAGAGAAAGCCGGCAATCCTGATTCAATACCGATTGAAGTGGTCAACCGTCGCTTGATAGAAATGGTAGATTATCTTAATCTTTTAGGCCATAGAGTGATGTTCTATACCAATCGGGAGGGTTACTATGACTATCTCGCTGAAACTTTTCCGGGCCATCCCCTCTGGATTTGCGGGTTTTCTGAGAACCCGATACATGCCGAATGGACATTCTGGCAGTTTAATCATCGCGGACGCGTAGATGGCATTAAAGGCGATGTTGACCTTGATACATTCTGTGGAAACCATGAGGAGTGGCAACGTTATCTGCAAGGTTCACTTTGGCCCTACTCCGAATCACGCCAACAATAAGATTCCGGCAGTTTACGTTATACAATCATACAGTAGTAATTAATCCGGTATTATCTTTTCACCAACCTTCTCTATCGTGAGTCTGAAACAATTATCCATATCTTTGATTTTTCTATTGACTTCGGTAATTGATGCTGTAGCCCTCTCCCCCGATTTTTATGCAAACTCATCTGTCTTAGCTAATGGGAAGTGGGCTAAAGTGCTTGTGAAAGAAACCGGAATGCAATTCATCAGCAATGCCACGATTCGTGCTCTCGGATTCAATGAACCTGAAAAAGTGAACGTATTCGGCTATGGTGGACATGTGCTTCCTGAAAAACTTGATACCGTCACTCCTGATGATCTCCCCCTGCTGACATCTCTTCACACGCCGACCGGAATAATCTTTTTCGGTCTATCATCTGTAAAATGGGAAAATTCTGATAACGGTTTTCAACACTTCAGACATCTTGCAAATCCATATTCAGACGATTCTTATTACTTTCTAAGCGATATTGATGTCACACGACCTATAGCAAAGCCCCGCTCTGACGGCCAACCTCTGTCAGAAGATTTTATCACTACCTTTACAGAAAGATTGGTGCACGAACAGGATATCCTTGCACCGGCTTCTACAGGACGTTTGATTTTAGGTGAAGACTTCCGTAGTCAGTCATCACGGACGTTTACCTTTCAACTACCCGACAATACAGGAGATGCAAAGCTAAATATCTGTTTCGGTGCTAAAGTTACGGGTGGTTCCTCCAATCTCACCGTTACTGCAAACGAAAACAGATTGCCCACTCTTGACTCGGAGCATATTCCTTCCGTAAGCAGCTCCGAGACTTTCCTTAATCTCAAATCCATATACAAAACGGTAGAGACTCCCGGAGACTTGCTGAATCTGACCCTTACTTATTCCTATTCCGGAATGCCGCATACCGCCGCTCTCGATTATATCGAAGTGGAATATGAAAGAGAGTTGCGCCTGCGTAATGATGAACTTTATTTTTATCTCTCCACGCCCCAAGCCTCGGCAGTAAAACTCGAAGGATGTAATGAGACAACTCTTTTATGGGATGTCACAGATCCACTTCATCCTCTATCAGTGCCTTTGAAACTTGAGGGATCTGCTGCCATTTTCACCACTCCGTCAGGCAACCGGGAATATGTGGCCTTCAATCCTAATAAAGTACCCGGATCTGTATCAGGTGCCGGTGCAGTAGCTAATCAGAATCTCCACGCCATGGAGCCTCCGGGAATGTTGATCATATCTCCTGAAATATTTCGTGCGCAAGCTCAGAGACTGGCTGATTTGCATGCACAGACTGATGGTATCAAGGTCGTTGTATTAACACCGGAGGAGATTTATAATGAATTTTCTTCCGGAAAAGCTGATGTCACTGCATTCAGACGCCTCTTGAAGATGTGGTTTGACCGGGCGGAAGGCCGACCGGAAGAATATACCAAATTCTGTCTGTTGTTCAGTCGGCCTACCTATGATAATAAGATAAGCACACCTGCGGTGAAACGTGCCGGTTATCCCCGCATCCCTATATGGCAAGAGCCCAAAGCTCTTAATGAGGGCGGATCATATTCTACTGATGACTACATCGGAATGCTGGAAGACCAGACAGAGACTCTGAATCTCGGTAATGCCCGTATACATGTTGCCGTTGGTCGTATGCCGGTAAAAAGCGTTGCTGAAGCAGAAAATGCAATTCAAAAGCTTGAGAAATATCTACTTTCACCAAATATTGGCTCATGGCGAAATAATGTGATGGTAATAGCCGATGATCAGGACAATGCCGTGCATCTTGATCAGGCCGAAAAAGTGATCGAAGCTATGTGCAAGAGCGAATATGGCACACATCTTGTTTACGAGAAACTCTATCTCGATGCGTGGCCTCTGGGTCATTCGGGTCAAGGCACAGTTTATACGGAAGCTAAACAAAGGATGATGGATAAAATCAATGAGGGAGTCTCGTTGGTCAATTATATCGGTCACGCCTCACCACGGAGCTGGGGCCATGAGAATCTGCTTACTTGGACCGATATTAGCACCCTGTCTAATAAAAATTTACCCTTTATTTATGCCGCCACTTGTGAATTTCTTTATTGGGATGCGGATGATATCAGCGGTGGTGAAGAAATGTGGCTTGCTCCGGAGTCAGGAATAATCGGAATGATCTGTCCGAGCAGAAAAGTATTAATATCCTTGAATGGTCAGCTTAATGAGAAGACTGCCGGTTGGTTTTATGCAAAAGACCGACATGGGCATCCATTGTCTTTGGGTGAAATAATGATAAATGGCAAAAACGAATGTCCGGGAGAAACAAATAAGCTACGCTACGCTTTCCTGGGAGACCCTTCAATGAAACTGCCATATCCGGTTTATAATGTAGTGACTGAGGAAATCAACGGCATCTCAACTGATTCCGATGATTTTCCCGAACTGAAAGCAAAGTCAAAAGTTACCCTCTCCGGAAGAATAATGGATTCGGAGGGCAACACAGTGACAGACTTCAATGGATTATTGGATATTCAGCTCTATGATGCGGAAAAAGTGGTGGAAACTTACGGTAATGGTGCTGACGGTGACATTAGGACTTATAATGACAGGAAAACACGTCTTTACATAGGCAAAACTACTGTTAAAAACGGGCTGTGGGAAACGGCTTTCGTCATGCCATCGGAAATTGAAAATAATTACAGTCCTGCACTGATTTCGCTTTATGGCCACAATTCAAACGGAGAGGAAGCCAACGGTTCAACCGATCGATTTTATGTCTATGGTTATGAGGCAACAAAAGATGAAGATTTTGATGGTCCCTCCATCAGTAACTTCTATCTGAATCTACCCACTTTTAAATCAGGAGAAACTGTAGGCCCCTCCCCTGTCTTGTATGCCACACTTTATGATCCGTCAGGTATTAATCTCTCGGAAGCCGGAATCGGTCATAAACTCACCATATCAATAGATGGTACCAAACATTATGATGATGCCAATCTGTATTATAGTCAGGATTGTGAGACGTTTGAAAAAGGTACTTTAAAATATCCGCTCAAAGATATAGAACCGGGTGAACATACTGTTACATTGACTGCATGGGACAATGCCAACAACTCCTCATCAGCTACTCTTGGATTCTGCGTAAAAGCCGATTGGCAACCATCGATATCTAATCTTACCACAGATGTTAATCCGGCCACCACATCAGTTGTCTTCACAGTGGATGTCGACGAAGCACCTGGCAACTCACCTTGTGTCATAGAAGTGTTTGATCTTGGAGGGAAAATGGTGTGGAGAGGTACGAGCAACGGCTTCTCCGATAATACCAATTCATTCAGTCAACGCTGGAATCTTCGTGACAATACAGGAAGACGCGTTCCCAGAGGCTTATATCTGTATCGAGCCACTATCATTACTGATAAGGGCCAAACACTCACCAAGACTCGAAAATTAGCTGTAGCTCAATAATGGAAAATAATATATTCCTTCCTGAACCAACTCTTCGTCGTCTGCCCTGGTATCTTGCTTACGTCGAGATTCTAAAAGCACGGAATGTTGAATACGTGTCTTCCACCCAGATTTCCCGCGCACTGAATGTCGACACCTCTCAGATAGCGAAAGACCTTTCCTTCCTTTCTCTAAAAGGGAAAACGAGAATAGGATATGAAGTGGATGCCCTTGTGGACACACTCTCCGGATTTTTAGGGTTCTCTACTACTCATAAAGCATTTGTGTTTGGAGCCGGTAGTCTCGGCAAGGCTCTTATGCAGGACTCGGGACTTTCTATTTATGGCCTTGAGATTATCGCAGGATTTGATATCGACTCAAGTAAAATAGGCACATCCGTTGGGGAGATACCTATCTATCATATAGATACTGTGGCTGAAGTTATGCAACAGTCACCGGCTACCATAGGTATTCTGACCGTGCCGGCAGACTGTGCGCAGGAGACAGCCGACATCGCAATAGGTGGTGGTATAAAAGCAATATGGAACTTTACACCTTATCGAGTTAAGGTAGCTGAGGGTATAGTAATGGCCAATACTTCCATATATGCTCATCTCGCGTTAATATATAACCGATTGAACGCCTCCTCATAAAATTATAGCTGCCTCATTAGGAAAATCTCTAATAAATATTGATTACACTCATCTCAAGATGAAAACGATAGTGATTGAATCCTCATCGCCAATTTCTTGGTATTTTATTCCTGATTCAGCCCTTGTCAATTCAGGGAAGCCTTTCTTTATTCCGGAATTTTCTGATGAATTCGAGGCATTTCTGGCTCCGGTGGTGCGCATAAACCGTATCGGGAAATCAATTGGAGCGCGCTTCGCTCACCGTTACTACACTGAAATCGCACCGGCTGTCCATTTCCGTGCCTCGAAATTACGACAAGCACTCTTGACGGCCGGACTACCTGCCGACCCATCCCACAGTTTTGACCGTTCTATGATGGTAGGAGAATTCATCTCTCTTGACAATATAGATGACTCCGCCTCCATAACGTTAATTAAAAACGAAGACGAAGTTGCACAATGCAATATAGAGAAATGGAAATCTGAAATAGGCGGTTTCCTTGAAAAAGTCAGCAGTAGCAATACTATCAAAATGGGTGATTATCTCGTTCCTCAACTTCTCGGTCCAACTAAAGTAAACATCGGAGATCACTTGAAGATAAATCTTGCATCAACTCAAATGTTTTTCATTGATATCAAATAAATTATTTTATATAGTTGTGTCGGCATAATATCACTACTCACATCATGACTGATTAGAATAGAGTTTAACACAACTAAAACTCATGTATATTTAACCTTTACATAAGTTTGTAAATTCCAATTATTAATTGTAATTTTGCAAAGTTTTCGCGAGTCTTGTTATCTCGACCGTCAGGTCTGAACCGAAATCGTTGCAAAGCAACCCTACGCAGACAAGACCAACTTTTTGCAACCAACTGATTGAATCGTACATATATGTTAAGTATCGCAGCAAGTCTGATTATGTTAGTCGGGTCTTATGGTACACCCGACGAGCCAAATCTACGCTCCTATTCCTTTGATCTCGAAACAGGTCAACTCCTTCCTATCGACTCTCTTTCGGGTCTTAACAATCCATCCTTCTTGGCTGTAGCAGATAATGGCGAGACAGTATTTGCCGTTAATGAAGAAGACAGCTATTCAGCCACTTTGACAATGCTTAGAAAAGAGGGTGAGGATGGTCATTACCTCCCCGTAGCCCAACAGGCTACCATCGGTAAGAAGCCTTGTCACGTCGCTGTAGCTCCAAATGGCAAATATGCCGTTACTTCTAACTACTCCAGCGGCACTATCTCTGTATTTCCTTTTGACGGAACTAACAAAGAACTCAGCAAACCACGTCTTGTGAAATTCGGTGGTCACAGTGTTGACTCAATCCGTCAGGAGATGCCACATCCTCATTGCACAAGCTTCACACCCGACGGCAAATTTATGGTCGTCACTGATCTCGGCACTGACCGCATACATCAGTTCCCGTTAGATTATGACGGTGATGTTGATCTTGGAAGTGTAATTGACGTTTCCGTTCCACCGGGTTTCGGACCACGTCACATCGTATTCGACAAAAAAGCTGAAAACGGCTACATGATCAATGAGCTTACAGGAAATGTCTCTCATTTCAGATACAGCACATATCATGACACTCTTAATTCGGTAAATGCTTACAAAACAGATTCCGGAAACGTAGGTGGAGGTAGTGATATCCACATGTCTCCTGATGGCAAATATGTATATGCTTCCAATTGCCTCAACGGTCCGGGCATCGCTCAATTCAAAGTTGATACCAGCAATGGCTGGGAGTTAGTGCCTTTGAGCTATATATCTACCGGCAATACTCCTTGCAATTTCAAAATAACTCCCGATGGCAACTGGGTAATTGTGGCTTGCCAGGATGACAACCGCCTTGAAGTTTACCGTTGCAATCCAAAAGATGGCAGTCTCAGCGCTACAGGTTATGCTGTAAGCTGTCCGAAGCCTGCTTGTGTAGTATTCGCAAATTCCCTATAAATTCCAAATATAAATAAAGCTATCCGCCACGCTACCTCATGAGGTAGCGTGGCGGATAGCTTTATTTAGTGGAATATGTAATCAGAGTCATTCTTGTGTTAAGACATGGGGCATAAGATTTCGGATAGTAGTGCCGAATCTTACTTTATAACTCTTTGCCATGGCATCATAACCCTCTATCACACCCTCTCCAAATACTCTATGACGTACACGAGTACCTGTAGCCATAGGTGCTTCAGCACCTTGACCCAATTCTTCATTCAGCATTTTCACAAGTCCTGCAGTGCCCTCCTTAAGCATCGGATCTAACTTTCCTTCTACCTTAAGCATTCCTTCAGGCACTTCAGAAAGAAAACGAGATGGGAATTTCAAAGCTCCGTTTTCATTCATGTATCCTTCCGACTCGCATAGCCAAAGCATCTTTTCCGCACGTGTGACCGCCACATACATCAAACGTCGTTCCTCTTCCTCTCCATCTTGACGTCGCTCCCGTATAGAACGATGGTTGGGGAATATACCCTCAGTCAGACCCACTACAAAAACCTCCGGAAACTCCAGACCTTTAGACTGATGTATAGTCATCATCCTTACATGATCGGAGTCATTCGACCGGTCAACATTTGTATATAGAGCTATCTCCTGAAGATAAGATATCAAATCAGCATCTCCCTCATCTATCCGGCCACTCTCAAACTCTTTCATGGAGTTAATCAGTTCCGCTATGTTCTCTAACCTCTCTTCTTCTTCATCCGTACGGTAGATATCGGCAAGACCTGAGACATTCATCAGCCAGTCGGTCAGTTCCGAAACAGCCATAACCGGTACCCTTTCACGTGCATCGTCTATGAGACGCAGGAATTTATAGAGTGGTGGTTTGTTAAACGGTTTCTCATCTATATGTTCGCGTAGAGCCTGCATCAGCGATACGCCCTCATCTTCGGCTATCTGTGTCAGTGTCTTCATTGAGACATCACCGAATTTTCGTGCCGGAAGATTAACAATACGTCTGAACGACATATCATCCGAATCAGAGGCAATAAGACGCAGATAACTCAAGACATCCTTTAT
Organism: uncultured Sangeribacter sp.; assembly: GCA_964586465.1. GTDB lineage: Bacteria > Bacteroidota > Bacteroidia > Bacteroidales > Muribaculaceae > Lepagella. The sequence continues at coordinate 27,314 of CAZPHL010000001.1, read as the reverse complement.
CTCTTTTCTTTCAAAGAACCTTACCCCACCCCATACACTATAAGGTATGTGTCGCTTAAGGAGTGATTGCTCAAGATGACGTGAAAGAAATGAACTGCGATAAAGAATGGCAAATTGTGAATGACTCATCCCCTCCTTAACTCCCTCTTCTATACGTGAAGCAATAGTTTCCGCTTCCTCCTTTTCCGACTTGGAATGAAGATGAACCACCTGACGTTCGTTAAGTTTACGTGTAAAAAGATCTTTCTTTACACGATTACGGTTATGATCGATTATGTGGTTGGCAACATCAAGGATATCGGGGGTAGAGCGGTAGTTCTCATTAAGAATGATATCTGTCTTTGCTTTGAAATCCACAAATATTTTTGGATTTGCCCCTCTCCATTCATAGATCGCCTGATCCGGATCTCCCACCACAAACAGATTACCATGATAAGCTGTTATGGCATGAAGTAACTTCCAGTCATCACCGGTACAATCCTGCACCTCGTCCACCATGACATAATTAAGCTTCTCTGTCCACTCCTTACGTGCGTCAGGGAAATGATTCAATATATAAAGAGTGAAGTAAAGCAAATCGTCATAGTCAAGTGCATATTGCTTAAGCTGAAGCCGAAGATATCTCACAGTAGCATCTGACGCCGACGGTGAGGAACAGGGCAAAAGATGATTCTGGATATATTGAGTAGGCGCATAACCTTTATAAGCGGCCACTTGCTTGAGAAAACGTTCTGCTGTGGTTTTTCGGCGATCGATGCCAAATTCCTGCATAGCCTGACGTGCCAGGGTCTTACCGTCCTCTTCATCAATAATAATGAAATTCTTCGGATATCCGATGCGATATATTTCTTTACGCAGGAACTTTGCACAGAAACTATGTATCGTGCAGACAAAGTCATTCACACTCCCTCTGTCAACCATAGTGGAAATGCGTCTCTTCATCTCCTGGGCAGCCTTATTGGTAAAGGTAAGACATAAGATATTGCCCGGACTTATTCCGATATCATTTACAATAAAGGCATAACGATGTGCAAGCACACGGGTCTTTCCTGACCCGGCACCGGCTACTACTCGCACACGCCCTTCTGTAGCTTCTACAGCCTGTTGCTGACGGTTGTTCAATACCATTTATTCTGTTCCTTTCAAAGAGCCTCTCATCAAATCTTTTCCAAAAGCACAACAGCATTGGCTGCTATGCCTTCTCGTCGACCTGTAAAACCAAGTCCTTCGGTAGTGGTAGCCTTCACCGAAACCCGGTCAATGTCAATACACATCACCTCTGCGAGTTTTTCACACATCTCCTCGATATAAGGTTTGAATTTTGGCGCCTCTGCCATTATGGTAATATCGGTATTAACTATTTCCCAACCTTTCTCCCTCACCATCCTACACACTTCGGCAAGCAAAAGTTTACTGTCAGCACCCTTGTAATTTGGATCCGTATCCGGAAAATGATAACCTATATCTCGCAATGCCAGGGCCCCTAAGATGGCATCACAAAGGGCATGGATAGCCACATCTGCATCACTATGCCCCAACAGGCCATGTGTATGTTGAAGTTTAATACCGCAAATCCATAAATCACGGTTTTCCACAAGACGATGTACGTCATATCCTTGTCCGATTCTTATCATAGCGTTGAATATTTCAAAACAATATTTTTATATTTTCAAATTCTTATGTAACTCGGCGTTTACCGGTATCTTTTACCAAACAGATCTTTTAGACCTTCCATATCAAACGATAGTGTGAAGCGGAGTGTCTGATCCAACGGGGAGCTTTGTGCTGTAGCCATCATGTAGGAGGCATCAAGTCTTACGACATTCAATGAAAAGCCCGCACCAAAGGTAAAATAACTTCTTCCACCTTTCATGGCATTCTCATAGTTATATCCCATACGGGCGAAAAACTGCTGGTTATAAGCATACTCTGCCCCTATAGCGACGCTAATCTCCTTTATCTCTTCAGAGAATCCTCCCGGAGCATCAGAAAAACTTTTGAATATGCCGGTGATGGGCGACATGGTCTCCCATTTCTCCTTGGCTTCCTCATATTCAATCTGTCCCTCTACGGTTGTCATATCATAGTCTTTCTCCCGTGGCATTGCGGGCACAAGCAGTTTATTCAAGTCAAGACCTATAGCAAGCGTATTATAATCTGCCAAAGGAAACATGAACTGTGTGCCCAAACGAAGATTGGTCGGAAGAAAAGCGTAGTTCGATCCATGATCATAACTTACTTTCGTACCTATATTTGATATATCAAAACCCCAAGAGAATTGACACTCGTTACGACCAATCATCGGATAGGTCACATAATACCCTGACAGGTCAACTGAAAATGCACTGGCGGCTGTATTGGAGGCACCGGAATAAGCATCGTCATACGATAGATCTGACAATATATAACGCAAAACCACACCCATCGAATATTTCGTCGATAGTTTACGTGAGTAGCCTATATCAAAAGAAAATTCATAAGGATTTATGGTCTGATAGACCCCCTCCCCTGCAAGACCCCCCATCGTTACTTCTCCAAGTGAAAAATATCTGAAAGAGGCTGAGAGAGCCTGAAGATCACCTTGTCCAAGTTTCCAATAGCCTGATATATCAGCAAGAAAGATATCATTTACAATTTTTCGCAGCCATGGTGTATAAGAGAGAGCCACTCCTCCTTGGCTATAGGCAAAAGCATATTTCGAAGGATTCCAGAATTGAGAATTGACATCAGGGTCGGTGGCAGCTCCAAGATTGCCCATACCTGATCCTCGGGCATCAGGAGTGATGCTTAATGTGGTGACCCCGGTATTGACCGGATTGAAATCATTATCCTTGATATCGTTCTGCGCATTGACCCCTGGTATGGAACCAACAGTCGCTATGGACATAATAAGGATATGCTTTATTGAAAATTTCATCTGTGCGGTTAGCTGAAAATTAAGGAGAAATGTAAACGGTGAGTATCTGTGTAGGGCACATCCTCACTTATTAATAACAATAAAAAAGGTGAAATATTGCCTTCAATATCTCACCCTCTTAATATTACTGTATTACTGCTCTTTACTCTACACCACGGTTTTCCTTATTGAATATATGGCGCAGACGAGAGAATATACGCTTGGAAGTAGACTCGGTCGGAACTATATTCGGCTGGTCTTTCAGGCTTTCAATAGCAGCCTTTTCTGCATCCGTTATATTCTCAGGAACATACACCATGACGTTGACAAGCAAATCACCCTTGACATTGCTGTTCATTTGTGGAAGACCTTTACCACGCAGACGGAGCACTTTACCCGGTTGAGTACCCGGAGCTATTTTCAATCTTGCCCTACCGTCAACTGTAGGCACCTCTGCCGTGCCACCCAGAGCAGCCGTCGGGAAATCAAGCATCAGATTATAGATGATATCATCACCATCGCGGATAAGTTCGGGATCTTTCTCCTCCTGAATTACAATAAGCAAATCGCCGTTGACGCCACCGTGTCGCGGTGCGTTACCCTGTCCACGCATAGTGAGAGTCATGCCATCTTCGACTCCTGCAGGGATGTGGAAGCTGACAACCTCCTCCTTTTTCTCGACACCTGAACCATGGCAGTAGCTGCACTCCTCGGAAATAACCTTTCCTTCTCCATTACATTCGGGGCATACGCTCTCACTCTCCATGGCACCGAACATAGTCTGCTGCACACGTGATACGTAGCCTGTACCATGACAACGTTGGCAGGTGCGGAAAGCTGTACCGTCTTTGGCACCTGTGCCTTTACAGTGGGGACATGCTACTAAACGAGGTATCTTAAGTTTCTTGTCGACACCGTTCATGATGTCTTTCAAGGTCACTTTAACTGTGATACGAAGATCAGTGCCTTTATTCACATGCTGACGAGGCTGACGACCAGCGGCTCCGTCAAATCCTCCGAAACCGCCTCCGAAACCACCCATACGGCCACCGAAGATATCGCCGAAGTGAGCGAAGATATCGTCCATTGACATACCTCCACTGCTATAATAGCCACCACCGCCGGCACCGCCACCAAAGCCTTGCGGACCCATTGCATGACCGAACTGGTCATACTTGGCACGTTTGTCGGCATCGCTCAACACATCATAAGCTTCAGCTGCCTCCTTAAATTTCTCTTCCGCATCTTTATCACCGGGATTCTTATCGGGATGGTACTTGATGGCCATCTTACGATAAGCTTTCTTTATTTCATCTGCTGTCGCCCCTTTCGAGACGCCAAGCACTTCATAATAATCTCTTTTCTCTGCCATAACTCTGTAATATTGCGTTTATTGTGCAACCACCACTTGGGCATGGCGGAGTACTTTATCATTAATCGTATAACCTTTCCGTACCGTATCAAGAATTTTTCCCTTCTTGGATTCATCCGGCACCGGCACTACTGATATGGCTTCATGCTTCTCTGTGTCGAAAGTGTCATCCGTAGGATCTATCTCCTTGACTCCGTTCTGAGCAAGGAATTTCCGAAGATTGTTGTAAATCAAACTCATACCTTCTTTCATTGAGGCACTGTCTTCGGTTGTCTCAGCTTTAAGGGCTCTTTCGAAATCATCCATGATGGGAAGAAGGCCTTTAAGCACGCTCTCTCCACCATTTTTGATCAATTCGCTTTTTTCTCTGAGAGTACGTTTACGGAAATTATCAAACTCCGCCATCAGGAAGAGATATTCCTTTTTCTCTTTCTCAACCTGATCTTGAAGTTCGGAAACTTTATTCTCAAGAATATTGACCTCATTCTCAGCCTCAGCTTCCTCTATGTTTTCCGCATCGGGAGCCACATCTTCTATCGAGGCTCCGTTCTGTTCATCAGCCTGATGTAATGTATCATCCTGCTCAGAACCGAAAGCTTCGTGTTCTTTATAAAAATTGTCTTTATTATTTTCCATATCGGATATCGTTTAGTTTATTCACATTCAAAAATCAAGCCAAATTATGTTAAAATGGCTGTCTGATAAAAGATGACAATCTCTTCCAAGAAACACTTCACTTAGTTAATCTCTTATATTGGAATGTCACCTATAATTTGAACAACCAAACCTCCTCATAGGTTGAACGGAAATTCACAGAAGCTTGCTTAGCTTTGGATTCGTCGGTAAAAATTCCATAAATCGCACTTCCACTTCCCGACATTGAAGCATAAATCGCACCATCTTCATATAGCTTCTCTTTTACCTCTGCCAATTCGGGATGACTCGGGAAAATCGATGCCTCGAAATCATTCACCACTTTGTCTCGCCATTGGTCAAGCGGAAGATAATGGAGAAAGCGAAGATCAAAATCTGGTCTGCGTGGAGTTATACCGGCAAATGCCTCTTTTGTCGACACATGTACAGGAGGTTTAACCAACAGTAGCCAATTACCTTTCAGATTTATATCGACAGGATTTAGCACTTCCCCAATACCTTCTGCAAAGGCCGGTGTGTTGATTAGGAAGAAAGGACAATCAGCACCAAGCTTTCGGGCCATTCTTGACAATTCACCCTGTGAAAATGGCTCTCCAAGCATTTCATTAAGAGAGACCAGAGTGAAGGTGGCATCAGCGCTTCCTCCACCGAGACCGGCTCCATCAGGTAAGTGCTTGTCAAGAATTATATTGAAAAGACCCATCTCACCGTCTGCTCCCACACGGTCGAAATAAGATTTCAGAAATAGTGTCGCTGCCTTCACCACAAGATTCTTTTGTGGATCACAATCCAATCTACGTCCCATTAGCTGAAATCGACAACCCGTTGGGCGACCGTGTTCAATATTTACCTCAAGAATATCATCGAAAGGTTCAGGCTGTTGGGGCATACCGCTCTCTATACCCACAGGAAAGAATATTGTCTCGATATCGTGATAACCATCCTCTCTGCGGGCCACCACATTCAATCCTATATTTATCTTTGCGTTTACAAATTTAATCATATCTCTTGTTTTTATATTTCCATATTACTGCCAGGACTCCTCCTCTCAAGAAAAGATAGCTTAAGAACGCCGCCCATAGTGCATTATTACCTAAAGGCGCTACTATAACATGCCCTGCATCAAACCGGAGAAAGGCCACTATAAAGAAAACAACTGACGCCACTAAAGTGGCAATCATCATTTTTCCCGTATCAGTGATTCCCACAAAAAAGCCATCATAAATAAAAGCCCATGCTGACACTATGGGAAGGAAGCATATCCAGATTCTCATACCCTCAACACCTTTTCTGACATCAATGTTATCCGTAAGAAGTGAAGTTACCCCTCCGAGGCCAACTGAATAAAGAAATGAAAACAGTATAGCTACTCCAAGTGTCCACTTAAGTAGCGCTCTCACACTTTTGTGTAAAAGATCTTTCTCTCCTGCTCCATTGAATCGGCCCGTGAGGGCTTCTCCACTGAAGGCAAAGCCATCCATAAAATAGGAAAAGAATGTGAAAAATTGCATCATGACTACATTTACAGCTAATGTCAATGCTCCCATCCTTGCTCCTGCAGAAGTGACTCCCAGACTGACACACATTATACAGGACGATCTTAAAAACAGATTGCTGTTGACACTGAAAAACTTTCCCATGCCTCCACCCTTAAGGATATCGCTCAGTTTGCACAATAATGGCTTACCTTTACGAAACCGCCGGGCCCATAAAAGAGCGATCACTAAACCTATCCAATTGGAAATCGCTGTTCCCCACGCCACCCCGGCAAAACCTGTCTCAGTATGGAACACCAGAAGATAACTGATAATGATATTGAGAACATTCATGATTATCGCAACAGCCATAGGGGCAACTGTAGATTGCATACCCACAAACCATCCGCTTATAGCCATTACAGCAAACATAGCCGGCATGCCCCAGACTCTTACGGTAAAGTAACTTTCGGCATATCGGCGCACTTCCTCCTCAGGACTTATAACCGCCAACATAATATCCATGACCGGTAGTCTTAACAAGACAAGAGCAAATCCCAAGCCAAAACCTAATATAAACGCTCTTGTAAAGACTTTACCCATCATTTTGTCATCACCGGCACCAAAAGCTGTTGCTGTGAGACCCGTTGTTCCCATGCGCAAAAAGACAAGAAGCCCCACGATGACATTCAACATCACAGAGCCTACACCTATGGCTGCCAGATAGGTTTCAGAACCTAAATGGCCTGATATGGCTGTATCACAGAGGCCGAGCAGCGGCACCGTGATATTACTCACTATTGCCGGCACGCTCAGCCTCAGTATCTCTTTGTTTAGATTCAGCATCAATAACCTAATTCCTGACCTTTACGTATTGCAGGTATGCCTTGCTTCATCCATTTCGGCATTGGATCGCCTTTCAGATAATGATCGAAAAACTGCTGTAGTCTCCGGGTAATATCCTTACGATTACGACGCTCCTTAAGATTGTGGGCTTCCCCGTTATATTCAAGCATCCACACAGGCTTACCGAGACGACGCAAAGCCATAAACATCTCTATTCCCTGATACCAGGGCACTGCTCCGTCATCGTCATTATGCATAATCAGCAGAGGTGTGTTGACTCTGTTGGCATGGAATACAGGGGAATTGGCTATATAGAGCTCCGGCGCCTCCCAAAGGTTACGTCCGATACGGCTCTGACCCACCTCATACTGTGCCTGACGTGAATCACCCGTACCCCAGCGTATGCCACCGAAAGCAGAGGTCATGTTGGCAACCGGTGCGCCTGAACCGGCACATGCAAACATATTAGTCCGTGTCACAAGATAGGCGGTCTGGTAGCCTCCCCAGCTTTGTCCATCAATACCAACACGCTTTATGTCAATGTTCGGGAAAGCCTTGCAAACTGCTTCTACACCGGAACATACATAATTATACGCGTTCTCTCCCGGGATACCGGCAGTATAATGAATATCAGGCACAAATATTGCATAACCTCGACTCACATAGAATGGGAAATTAATCCAACTCCAAGAGGGCTCCATATCGTAGTGCTTGTAGAGATCCTGAGAGTAGGTCTCATAGAAATATGAAATCATTGGATATTGTTCATCCGGGTTGAAATCTTCAGGAAGATAAAGTACACCTTCCGCAGGTTTTCCATCATAGGTATACCATTTGAAAAGTTGAGCCGTACCCCACTTATATTCTGCCATCTGAGGATTAGAGTCGCTCACCCTCTGTGTTTTAGCGGGATTAAGTCCGGCAGAAACATAGACATTAGGAGAAGTATTGAAATTTCCCTGAATCCAACTATACTCAGGTGCATTTTTCGCCTTACGCACCGACACCATCTGATATTCTCCCAGAAAATCAATTTTTGGGGCCACAGCTTTTCCGGTAAAAATCATCGAAGCAAGGCCATTACGCTTGTTAACGTAATTGAACAATGAAAACACGAGATTGTCCTTATCCTTGAAAGCCCGGAAATCCGGATCGGTTTTTATATTACGGAAACGAAGATCCTGTTTACGTCCTTCTCCGGCTGTGAGACAGATAGGTGCCGTCACTCCTTTCGGATCAAGACTCCAGACATCATAACGATCGTATACTAAAAGACGTCCGTCATTCTCAGTCCATCCCATGCTACCATACGGGTCGAGCACGTGCACCGGGGTATCCCTGTCTTCTTTCCACAAGGGATAAGGCACTCCCGAACTAATTTCTCGAACGGTATTTTCAGCTATATCATAAGCATGATACTGATGATCGTCAAACCATACTACATATTTACCGTCTGGTGAAATCTGGAACATCTCATTTGGTACGTATCCTAAATTACGTTCCTCCCCTGTGGCCAGATTCTTCAGAATAAGTTCCATCGGGAACTGATAATCCCATTGTATAGCCCTGCCGTTCTTTGAGTAGTCAGCCAACAATACCCAATCACCGTCCCAGCGGTCAGAAGGTTTGACATCTACAAGCGGATTATCCGTAACAAGTGTCTGCGCTCCGGAAGCCAGGTTAATCACAACCGGGAAAGTCTGCTTACGCAATTCGTTGACCCGATGATTTTCCTGTGGTGGTGTGTAGGGTGCATCCCAGCGCCAGATGTCAAGTGAAGGATTCTCAAAATCTACAATCGTCGTGTCGTCAGGTGCGACATAAGGTGCCACACCAACGATAATACGACGGTCATTATGTGAAAATTTTGGAGATGAATACTGATTGATGAACAAATCTTTACTCTTGTCTCCAAAAGTCATCGTGATCTCTTTGGGGTCGTGATTACGCGAAGTTAGATCTGAGAGATACAAAGAAGCATGTTTAGTGCCGGTCTTGACAGAATCATCCGAGGCTATATATGCCAATTGAGAACCGGATTCATTGAATACAGGCTTTCCATAAAAGTTCTTATCACGATCGATCAAGGTGAAAGAGAAATCCGAAAGATCCATAAAGCCTGTACCGTTGGTTGCCAGGGAATCCGTATCAGATTTCTTGAGAGTAAATGCGAGTTTGCCTCCATCTTTGGAAAAGACATAATCATCCACCCAATTAATAACCCGTAGAGAATCGTTCGACAGATTTCGCACCACCATTGGCCGACCGGCTTTCTTATTTTTCAACGCCTTCGGAGAAATCAGAGTAGTGTCGCATGACAACCATGCAACGCTTTGTCCCCCTTCACGTGCCGATTTATAAGAAATAACATTGCCAACCTTACTCACTTTACCGGTTTTGAGGTCAATGATTGCGAGTGAGTCTTGAGGCAGGGCAAAATCTTTTTTCTTGGCTATCTTAGCCTTACGCGTTGCCTCATAATAGGGTTTCACAAGCGCGAAAGCCCAGTTTCCATCAGCGGAAAATGAGGGATTATAGCCTCTTTTAATCTCAATCTGATTTCCCTTGGAGGTATTATGGAAATATAGAGTGCCGTCTCCCTCCTGAGGATTAATTGCGAAAGCAGCCCAAACCCCATTATCAGAAAGGGAATAGTTGGTTACTTTTTCCCAACGATCAAAATCACTATGATCGAGTGTTTTCTTTGCCAATCCGGTCGTGACGAGACCCGCACAACAGAAAAGCGCAAGTATAGGTTTATTCATGAAGGACCAATAATTTATATGGTTATTAAAGTCAGTTGACAGTTTTTACAGTTCATAAAGCAGTAATACTTAGATACTTAAAGAAATATCTTTTAGCGAGATTTCCTTTAGCGGGTTTGATGATGGTTTCACCCTTTTTCTCAGTCTACCTTATGCAAATCATGTCCCATACGCTCCTTCTTGGTGTGCATATAGAAACGGTTATACTTATTAGGCTCTACTTCAAGAGGAACATTCTCGGTGACTTCAAGTCCATATCCCTCAAGCCCTATACGTTTTACGGGGTTGTTTGTCATCAGACGCATCTTATGGATTCCGAGTGCATGAAGTATATTGGCTCCGACACCATAATCACGTTCATCCGCCTTATGTCCAAGATGCAGATTTGCGTCAACAGTGTCAAGTCCGTTCTCCTGAAGCTTATAAGCTCTTATCTTATCCATTAGACCAATCCCTCTGCCCTCCTGGTTAAGATATATAACGGCTCCCCTGCCCTCTTTTTCTATCATCTTCATGGCAAGATGAAGTTGTTCGCCACATTCGCAACGATACGAACCGAAGATATCTCCCGTAGCACATGAAGAATGCACTCTTACCAATACAGGTTCTCCGTCGCTGACATCACCCTTTATCAGAGCTATATGTTCGAGATTATTATCTTTCTGGCGGAATGGAATGAGATGGAAATGACCATATTCAGTAGGCATATCCACTTCTTCTCCCATCTCTACAATAGAATCGTTCTGCATCCTGTAAGCTATGAGGTCACGTATGCTCACAAGTTTCAATCCCCATTCATCGGCACGTTTACGTAGTTCAGGAAGACGTGCCATACTACCGTCTTCGCTCATAATCTCCATCAGAGCAGCCGCGGGCTGCAGCCCTGCCAGACGGGCAAAATCAACCGCCGCCTCCGTATGACCGCAACGCTGTATTACACCACGGTCCTGTGCATACAATGGATTTATGTGCCCGGGACGCCCGAACGTATCCGGTGTTGAAGTCGGATCTGCGAGAGCTCGTATGGTAGCAGCTCTGTCTTCTGCGGATACTCCCGTAGTGCACCCTTCAAGCTTATCCACCGTTACAGTGAAAGGCGTGCCAAGCATTGACGTATTATCGGTAACTTGGTGAGGGAGTGCCAACTCTCTGCAACGCTCGTTAGTAATTGGTGCACATAATACACCACGAGCGTTCTTCAGCATGAAATTGACATCTTCCGGAGTAATTTTTTCTGCCGCAATTATGAGGTCACCCTCATTTTCACGATCTTCGTCATCTACGACAATGATCATTTTACCATTCCGGAAGTCTTCTATAGCTTCTTCTATAGTATCGAGTTTTATATTATTTTCCATAGTGCAAAATTAACAAATTTCAAAGGAGCGTATGATAAAACGGCAGTTATTTCACCTCAAATATTGCAAAATTAACACTTCCGTAAACTCTCTGCTGAATAAATCCCGGCAATGATGAGAAATCTCGCGTTTTTGAATGCTCTATTATGACAATGGTGCCGGGTTTTACCATCGCTGAGTTGAGTATAAGTTCGGGAAGCTCTTCAAAACGGGGGTGATCATAAGGAGGATCGGCAAAAATGAAATCAAACTGACGGCTACAGGTCGCTATGAATTTAAAGACATCTCCCTTTATCACCCTCAGAGACTCATCACCCAATTTTTCCTTCACACTACGTATGAACTGAGTCTGTACGGGAGCCTGCTCAACTGCAGTGACCTCCTTACAACCTCTTGAAAGAAATTCAAAACTTATGGCTCCCGTACCGGCAAAAAGATCAAGGGCAGTCTTGCCCTCAAGATCTTCCATGTTCTCCAACACGTTAAATAAATTTTCACGCGCAAAGTCAGTAGTGGGACGGGCAGTTATGTTTTTGGGCACATCGAAACGCCTGCGCCCATATTTTCCTCTAATTATTCGCATTGTTTTCAGGTTTATATCTTAGTCAAAGGTAAGGATATCAAATCAGCCTTATCAGAATTGCATGACAGATTGTAAAAAATATCCATCTGTTAGTATAACAATTCTAAAACCCTTTGTTATTATAATATTTAAAAACCTTTCAAACTTTACAGACAGTATTTTTCAGGAATCTCTACCTCTGCCGCATCAATATTATAACTATCTATTATATTGTATACGTGGTAGGTTATATCGGAAGGAGCGGTTACAGCATGGGTAGAAGCTGAAATCAGCTTATCTCTGTCAAGCAGTATGAAATCCGCTTCATTTTGAGTGTCTCTATATGTCACTGTCATTCTTTTCCCTTTTTCTTCGTTTTCTTTACGAAGACGGCTGACCTGAAACATTAGATTGGTCGACACCCGTGCCCCGGGAAATGTGCGGCTGAGGAAACCTTTGAGTCCGGGCGCAAGCGACGATACAGCCGTAAGATCCTTATCAGTCTCACTGATCACATCACTCCCCTCCGCTTTATATAAGGAAGTGAAAACCTCTTCCTCCAAGCCCTCTTCTTCCTCAACCAGAAAAGTAGGCATAAAAAGAGTATGACGATCAAAAAGTATTATATGAGCTGAGAAATCATCAAGTATACGTGGATGGTCATAGACAGCATTCTCTATATTATGGAGCAGAGTGTCAGCGTCAGCCTCCCAGGTGATTGAAAACAGTTGTTGAGGCTCAACATCCGGATGAATTGTATTTTCCAACAAGGCTGTCATCCCTGTAGGATAAATATTGACTATAAGTCTCCACTGTCCGGTATCGGCATAATCTGCTGCCGTTAATGTTGTCATAAGTTATCTTTTTATTTGTCAACTCAACTGATTTATCAACCCGCTTCTCGATCAGCTCATCAGCTGGTCATCTCTCCACATAAACTGTACTCCATATAGTTCTTGACCTCTTCTGCCGACATACCTCTGCCTAAAAGATACATCAGTTTCGTAATGGCAGCTTCTGAAGTAAGATCATGACCTGACACCACTCCACATTGCGCCAGTTCCATGCCGGTCATATATCTGTAAGGATGCACACTTCCATTGGTACACTGCGTGATATTAACCACAACAATACCTTTCTCTATGGTCTCGCGTATTGCATCTATAAACCATGTGTCGCTGGGTCCGTTGCCGGCTCCAAAAGTTTTCAGCACGACAGCTCTGATTCCGGGTGTGGCAAGCATGTGACGTACCATATCTTCCCTTATCCCCGGGAAAAGGTCCATGACAAGAACATTACAGTCCATATTGTAATGGACCTTGAGAGGCATATTGGCATACTTTCCACGCCATAGAGCCTCTCGGTTAAAGGTGATGCCCAACCCGATTTTTGCCAGTTCCGGATAATTATTACTCTTGAAGGCATTGAAATTGTCAGCGCTTCTCTTCGTGCTGCGATTGCCCCTCCATAAATAATTTTCAAACAGAATCGCTACTTCGCGTACTGTTGACTCTTGATTCCTGTCTCGCGCAGCAGCTATTTGAAGGGCAGTGATCAAATTCTCCTCACCATCTGTCCTGACTTCACCTATAGGCAACTGACTACCTGTAATTATCACCGGCTTATCCAAATTCTCAAGCATAAAACTGAGAGCTGATGCAGTATAGGCCATCGTATCGGTGCCATGAAGCACTACAAAGCCATCGTAATCACTATAGTGCTTTTCAATCACTTTGGCAATCTCCACCCAATGATTGGGATTCATGGCTGAAGAGTCGATAGGATGCTCAAATTGAAAACTGTCGATCTCGTAATCAAGCATTTTCAATTTAGGCACATTATCAAGCAGATGATTGAAATCAACCGGCTCAAGGGCATGTGTAGTCGGATTTTCTTTCATTCCGATCGTCCCTCCGGTGTAAATCATCAATATACGTGGTCTGCCCACGTTATTTTCCTGAACTTGAATATTGTTGTTTGGCATGCTGAGTTATGGTCGGTTCTTTGTATTTGAATGCAAATTTAGCAAATTGTCATCACATATACAATAACCAAGCATTAATCAAGCCAATTATTTAACTTTTTTCTTTTAAATCCTTCGCTTGATTATTTTGACTGGGACTCTTTTATAAGAGATAGTTTGGATTCATCCCTATTCTTGCGGACGTAACCATCGATAACCATAAAAATGCTGTCCCTCAAGTTTGAAGAGTCGGCTCAGAGGATAGGGATCGGCTGTCACCAGACCGTTATCATGGCTTATATGGATCAGATATGGTTCCCCGTCTTTCATCTCCACTATACCGATATCATATATGTCTTTGTCAATTTCCGGCGACAACATCAGTATGATATCACCGTCAAGCATAAGTTCATGCAGTGGTTTATTACCGATACTCTGTTTCTTAAGATGCGGAATGCGGTGGCTGCGATAACCCATCTCGTTCATACGAACCTTATCGTAGGTTGCCTGATCTGAAAGTGCCGGAAATTCATCCTTATGACGGGTCATATAGTCAAGAGTCTTTGTCTTGAACCCTCCACCGGCAACATACTCCGTCATTTCCTTGACATTGCCTCGGTATACATTATCTACAATCCATTCCGAGCCATAGAAAAGTTGACTGGCAAAACCATCGTCCTGACCTTTACGTCGGCTATACTGTTCATAAAAACGTTCATACTCCTTTACACGTGGCAATTTCTGCATACTTGCCTGTGCCATGGCCAGGACCGTATTGATAAATCCTATACGGTCGAAACCGTGGAGATTTATAACAATTGTGCCTTGAGTATCATTATCGGCCGGGGGAGCCCAAGGTGTCCCGGAAAGTTCTTTCGCTACAAAGACACAACGTTCACCTAATGTGCCTCCATGTTCAGCAGTCTTTCTGAGAAGCTCATTGACTTTTATAGTATCTTCAGCACAATGTACCCGTGCTTCATAAGCTGAGGCGCTGAACGTACATATCATTATGACGCTCATCGCTGCGGCCGCTGCAAGCAGCCTGACAATTTTTTTCTTTATGCAGGATTTCATAAGTTTGGTCTTCTTTTAGGGTAGTCAATCCGTTGCAAATTTAGCAAATTAATCCAACTTGCGCAAATGCCATTTATTCGTTAACTTTGCCACATGGAAATTATGGATACCTATAGCGAAAAAAAAACCATATTTACAAAATCCGGGAAAATTGTTTTGGCCGGTGGAGGTGGACATGCTCTATCAATTCTTGAGATGTCTGACCCTGATGATTTCGCGGGATACATAGCTCTTACACCTTCAGAAGCTATACCTCTAAAATGGCTCGGCAATGATTCTGCAGTCAAGAAACTCGCAGACGAGGGATACGAGTTCCACATGGCTTTCGTCTACTCCGGACTACCGATTATGCAGAAACGACGTAAACTTATCGAGCAATATGAGAGCGAGGGCGCACGTTTCACTTCAATCATTGCACCCACTGCCATTATCTCCCGCAACTCCCGTATAGGCGCTGGTGCGGCAGTGCTTTCAGGAGCGATCGTCAACCGTGCGGTCATCAAGGAAAATGTTGTGGTTAATTCAGGTGCGATTGTTGAACATGACTGCATAGTCGGTGCCAATTCATTCATCGGACCAGGAGCTGTGGTGGGGGGAGCCGTAACTATAGGCGAAGACTGTTTTATCGGGCTGGGAGCCAAGATAAAGAATTGCGTCACAATAGCCTCAGGTGTGACTGTGGCAATGGGCGCGGTCGTGACTCGTGATCTTCTCCAACCCGGAATATACCATGGTACACCGCTACGTCTTCATAAGATTCATCAATAACCGTTTATTTATATATAATTGTGATAACACCAATAATCATTGCAGAAGCCGGTGTCAATCATAACGGTGATCTCAGGAGAGCTTTAGCCATGGTTGACGCAGCCAAAAGTGCCGGCGCCGATTACATTAAATTCCAGACATTTAAAGCTGAACGGCTTGTGACATCTTTCGGACAGACAGCTCAATATCAGAAAGTCAACTGTAATGCTGTTTCTCAAATAGATATGTTGAAGAAGCTGCAACTCTCTTTTGACAGTTTCCGGATATTATCCGATTACTGCCGGGAAAAAGAAATTGGATTTTTATCCACTCCTTTTGATGAGGAGAGTATTGATTTCCTGCTCTCACTTGGTATGGATTTTATGAAAATACCCTCCGGCGAGATTACCAATCTTCCTTATTTGCGTAAAATCGCAGCCACCTCAGTGCCCGTGATTATTTCTACCGGCATGTCTTCACTTGATGATATACGCAACGCAACTTCTGTTTTTTACAAGGAAGGATATGATGCGTCCAACATGACACTCCTTCATTGTAATACTGAATACCCGACTCCCATGATCGATGTCAATCTGAGGGCTATGGTGGGAATGCGTGACATCTTTGGCCTACCGGTAGGCTATTCCGATCATACAAAAGGTATTGAAATACCGGTGGCGGCCACAGCCTTGGGTGCAACTGTGATTGAAAAGCATTTTACCTTAAGCCGTAATCTTCCGGGCCCCGATCATGTCGCCTCGCTTGAACCTGATGAACTGGCTTTAATGGTAAGTTCAATACGCAATGTCAGTATCGCTCTCGGATCATACCAAAAACGTGTCACCGAATCTGAACGCAAGAACATATCGGTAGCCCGTAAAAGTATAGTGGCGGCCCGTGATATAAAAGCCGGAGAAATATTTACTGAAGATAATCTCACTGTAAAGCGTCCCGGCAACGGTATATCTCCAATGGAATGGGATAAAGTTATCGGCACAACTGCTTCCCGTGATTTTCCGGCAGATAGCCTGATTACGTTGTAAAACTGCAATAGGTTCTGATACTCGGTAATATTCTATATTCGGTAACACTCTAATAGATGAGGATATGAAAAAAATATGCTTTGTCACAGGCACAAGGGCTGACTATGGAATCATGGCCCCTCTGATGAAATCATTGAATGAGAATGGCAATGTGGAGCTGCAGATTATAGCTACAAATATGCATCTCTCGCCTCAATACGGTATGACTGTGAATGAAATCATTTCCGACGGACTAACCGTAAACTGGCGAGTGGACTCTCTTTTATCAGGAGATTCACCTGCAGCTACCGTTAAATCTATGGGACTAACACAAATTGGAATAGCAGATGCCTTCTCACATCTTTCACCTGATATTATCGTAATTTTAGGAGACCGATATGAAATGCTCGCCGCAGCATCAGCAGCCTTGATTTTCCGAATCCCTGTCGCTCATCTCTACGGTGGTGAAACAACTGAGGGAGCCTATGATGACTGTATCCGGCACGCTATCACCCAACTCTCAACCTATCATTTCACATCAACCGAACAATATGCTCAAAGAGTGAAACAGATGGGAGCAAAAGCAGAAAATGTATACTGGATTGGATCGTTAGGTGCCGACAATATCAGCAAAGAAAACTTCATGTCGCGTAAGGAACTTGAGGAATTTCTTGGAAAAGAACTGGGAGACAAATATATAGTGGCAACATTCCATCCCGTCACAACACAACCCGGAGAAGAAGAAAGACAGACGAAAGCTTTACTCAATGCTCTTGATTATAAAATAAAGGAGGGATGGAAAATATTGTTCACGATGCCTAATTCCGATACCGGAGGTCAGACGGTAGCAGGCATCATCTCTAATTGGGCAAACGAACGAACTGATTCCGTTATCGCTGTAGCTTCTCTCGGACGACGTCGTTTCTATGCGGCCATGCATAATGCCGCTGCCATTGTGGGCAACTCCTCAAGCGGTCTGATAGAAGCCCCGTCATTCGGAATCCCTACTCTCAATGTAGGAGACCGACAGAAAGGACGAGCACAAGGGCCCTCCGTGATTAATGTGGTTCCTGACGAAAAGGAAATAGTGAAAGCACTCGACAAAGTTCTTTCAGATGAATTTCGCAGCTTTGCACGCACAGCTCCTAATCCCTATGCCAAGCCTGACACTATGTCGACACTTATAGAAATCCTTACAAAATAATCGTAAAGTCTTCCTATTGGGCTCTGACACCAATCTCTACAATACCTATACCTCTGAATTTCATCAGGCTACGTGGAATTATTATTTATCTTACAGAGTAGTATAAACCAACTGACTGCTAATTGTGTTGTAATAACAAACATCACAATTCGCTAATTTAAACACGCTATACTATGAATGTTCTAAAAACCATCGCCACGGGCCTGATGCTTGGTACAGCAGCCTCCGCCCCATTTGTTTCTGACGCTTGTACAAGGGTAATCTATAAGGGCCTTGACAATACTTTTGTCGTAGGACGATCTTTGGATTGGAAGACCCCTATTCCCACAAATTTATATGTATATCCCGCCGGAATGAAGAAGGTAGGTTCAGACCAACCGGGTGCAGTGACTTGGACATCTAAATATGGCGCAGTGTATGCAGTGGGTTATGATGGAGGTATCACCGAAGGTATGAATGAGAAAGGCCTCGTTATAAACGGTCTTTTCTGTAAGGGCACAATTTATACCAATCCTGAAGTTGACAACCGTCCCCCTATGTCGCTTGCGATGTTTGTTGGTTGGCTGCTTGACATGAATGCCACTACCGACGAATGTGTGGAGGTGCTCAAGAAACAGGATTTCTCCATTAGCGGAGCTACTTTTGACGGTGGCACAGTCTCAGCTCTCCATTGGGGTATAACTGATGCTTCAGGTAAAACAGCTATTCTTGAATTTGACAACGGAAATATAAAAATATATTATCCTGAAGATATTCTCGCCATGACCAACGATCCGACATGGCCACAGATGGAAGCCATTGTAGCTTATTGGGATAAAATAGGTGGAACACACATGCTTCCGGGCACAGTCAGCAGTCCCGACCGTTGCGTGAGAGCCAATTACTTTGCACATCATGTGGAGGCCGTTTCAGATCCGGCATTAGCGGTAAGCATCTGCCGCAGTATTCTGCTTCCCTCTTGTGTGCCTTACACATATCTCATTCAGGGTGAACCTAACGTTTCCTCCACACAATGGCGTTCTTATGCCGATGTGAAGAATAAACGTTACTACTGGGATATCGTTACTAATATGGGCTATTATTATATCGACCTTACAAAATGCGACCTCAGGAAAGGTGCACCGGTCATGCGACTTGATACATCTAAAGAAACTAATCTCATCGGCGAGGCCAATCATGCCCTCAAAAAGCATGCTCCGTTTACCCCGATGTATTGATTCTCTAATTCCTGTATATTGATTTATAAAGATTATTATTCACATCTTAAGATGTTGAAGCGAATATCCTGATTTAACTATAATTGTGAGAGAGCGCGGTGGCATTGTCACCGTGCTCTCTGATTTTTATCCACACCAAGCATTTATTAAGGTCCTCACTTCGATTATCCCTAACTATCCCTACTATCTCTCTATCACTAATGGTTCTCCTTCAAGACCCACTAATTGCTCAACCCCATTTTGTTGTTTATACTCCCTTATGAATGAGGCTGCCTGATTCAGAGTAGAGAAAGTCCCGGCTATGACATAGAAATAACCGTCGTTACCCTCTACAGGAAACGCATCATACTTACGCGACCTCAGATCTTCTGATTGGGCAAAGGCATTGGTTGGCATCTTGTATTTTGCTGCAGCTACATTATATCGGTCTATGGAAGGCGATTCTCCTTCACCGGCAAACTTAATGAATATATGTTTGACGTTCAATTTCTCTCCATCCACTTCAATACTTTTCGGAGCATCAAGGCGCTGAAGGCCACCCGCCGGTAAAATCATATCTTTATCAACCACCTCTGCCTTCTTTTTATTCTGGGCCGCCTCATAAGCCGCCTGATAATTCTTTTCTGTAGGCTTACAACCGGCGGCCAGCAAAACCAAGGCCGTTATCACCATTATTTTACTTCTATTCATATCTAACTATTTTTATCTATTTTATACTCAAACTACAAAGGTAATATGATTATAGGTAAACTATTCACAGTAGCCATATTCTATTCGATCCTCTCCTTTTTCTACCAATCGTATTAATGCAATCAAGGGCACGACTCGCTAAGCCGTGCCCTTAATTTTATAAGGATATATTATAAGATTCATTTTCAATCCACCTGAATCAACAGGAATGGAGTCATGCTCCAGAATTCTGTAGGATTGGTGATATGGATGGTCTTTGTCTTATCGGCATTTTCCTCAATAGTATAGGAATCTTCCGGCATATTGGTCCATATTTTCACTTTCTTAGAGCCTGTAGGAATCACTGACAAAGTACGTTTATCAGCTTTGGTAAAATATGATTCGTTGAAATCACCTTTCAGGACTTTTGTCTGACCGAGGAATTTCTTTTCAAGAAGGCCATTCTTCTTAAGCTCTTTATTTGTGCCGATAGCATAATACACAGTGTTGGCAGCGTTCTCTACTGCCTCTGTCTCTGCCTGTGCCTGCTCTTTAGCTGCTTGTTCAGCTGCAAGTTCTACAGCTGTAGTGGCAACCTGTGTATTAAGAGTCTCTATCTCTGCTTTTGCGGAACTCAAATCATTCTCAAGTTGAGAAATCTTCTCATCTTGTTTTGCTATACGTCCCTTGAGCTGTTCGATAGTCTTGGAGAGCACACTGTTCTGATTATTGCTTTTGTTCAGACGAGCTTCCATATCGGCAAGGAGCTGTTTGTTTGATTCCAGACGCGCCTTGATATTGGCAAGATTCTGACGTATCTCGGCACGACGGTTCACCGATTCACCGGCACCCATGTTATAAAGCAGACCCTCCTGCATATTAATGGAGTCAAGACCGGAATAGATATCACCCATAAGTAGCATAAGTGAATCATTGAAACTGTTGGCCTCAGCATATTCAGCCGTAAGCTCAGCAATTCTTGCTGAATCTTGAGCTATCTTCTCTTTGTCATGGCCGGAGGAACAGGAAGCAAGCATAAGAGCACCAATTCCTAAAAGGATAAAACTTTTCTTCATGATTATTTCATTTTTAAAATTATTGCAGTTTAACAGAATCGTCACATTTTTCATCGTGGCCTCTGACAACGATAACAATCTCTCCCTTTGCTTGGTTCACTGCAAAATATTTTTCCAACTCATCAAGAGTTCCTCTATGAAATGTTTCATGAAGTTTTGAAATTTCCCTGCATACACACGCTTCCCTGCCTCCTCCGAAAAACTCCGCCAACTGCCTTAAGGTTCTCGCCAGACGCTTGGGAGATTCGTAAATAATGACTGTCCGGGGATCGGTTGAAAGCAACGTAAGTCTGGTGGCCCTACCTTTCTTCGGCGGAAGGAAACCTTCGAAAACAAATCGGTCGCAGGGAAGGCCGGAAGCCACCAGTGCCGGCACAAAAGCAGTGGCTCCGGGCAGACATTCTACCTCCGCACCTATTCTCCTACACTCTCTGCTGAGCATGAAGCCGGGGTCAGAGATACCGGGGGTGCCTGCATCTGATATCAAGGCAATATTCTCTCCCCCTAACACTCTTTCCGCAATCTTCGGGGCCTCCTCATGCTCGTTAAATTTATGATGACTCCTCATCGGAGTGTGTATATCGAAATGTTTCAACAAAACACCGGAGGTGCGCGTATCTTCTGCCAGAATCAAATCCACATCTTTTAAAATTTGGACGGCCCGGAAAGTCATATCTTCAAGATTGCCCACCGGAGTGGGTACGAGATAAAGTTTTCCGCTCATTCCTTGAAATATTTTTTAAGAACTTCAAGAAAGTCTATCACATCCTGTGATTTCTCATCCCATTGAAGTTCATTAAGGAAATAATCTTCCGCCTCCTCATAGCCTTCCATAGATGCCACGAGCGACAATGTAGTGTTGAAATCCACATCACTGCTATTAAATAGCTCGCGCTTAAATCTATAGCGATCGTTAATACTGAATACAAGGCGTCCGCGCGGTGCTGTATAATCATCAAATTTATATGTTTCCTTTACTGGCATTTCACTTACAGGCTCTTCATTTAAAACCTGCTCTGTAATGGAAACCATGGGAGGCATCTCATCAATTTTGAGCTCCTCAATTATCCCATCAGATTGAAAAGTTTCATCAACATGGGCAACCGGCTCTTCAACATGAGAAGCTGTGGCCTCTTCATACGAATTAGTTTCCTCCTCCGGCGGCATATTGGCATCCATAGCTTCTTCAAATTCAGCTTCAGCCCCAATATTAGTTATCGCTTGAGATTGAGAAGTGGCAGTCGTAGTTGTTGTCGCTTGCTCTGCATACGACATCAGCTCTTCACTTTTTTTCTTTATCAGTTCCGGAAGCTTGTCAGGGGCATCATCCCGAGCAATAGCAAGATGCACCAGTCCCTCCAGTTCATATATTCTGTCGAGCAGTTCGTTAAGTTTTTCTTTATCCATATCGGTCAGTATAATTATTGTTCTATCAAAATCTCCTCTACGGCCTCTTCTTCCACTTCGTGTGAAGCTTCCGCCCCCTGCTTGTCAAAAATCTCAAGCAACATTGTCTGTGCAGCTTTCTTCGCACGTTCACGGCTACCATTGAGATCATTCATTATTATCACAACTGTGTGGGTAGGCACATAGTCATCATCAAGTAGATAACCTGCGTAACACTGGATACCTTTCATACTGCCTGTTTTCATGGCGATATATCCTTCAAGAGGTGTATCAACCAAAAAACTCTTTAGTGTGCCTTCCTGTCCGGCCAAAGGAAAGAAGGATGCATAAATCTCATTTTCTGCCATTGTGGCTAACACATTGGTCATGAAATCAGCAGTCACCCTATTATTGCGTGACAGACCTGAACCGTCGATTATCGTTACCCCCTCAAGCGGCATGCCTCTCTTCTCCCACATGGCATACTCTCTCGTTGCCCCATCTTTTGTCGAACCGTCGCCGGTGGCAAGCTTGCTGTATGTACGGAGCATTGACTCTGCAAACAGATTGTCGCTGCGCATCATGCAACTACGCATGATTTCATCTATAGTAGGTGAAAGATGCACAAATATTATCTGTCGCTCACCTTCTCCAAGGTCCTTGCCATCGACAAGTATACTTGAATTACGCAAAGAATTTTTAAGACGACTGACGAACAATGCCTGCGGATTTTCTACAGAACGTCTGCCATTGGCATTATTCTCAAAATTTAACCCATGTGAACCTGTGCCATAGGACTGGGAAAAATCAGCCGGCTGCCATGAATCAGGGCGTGAAGCGCCCGCAAATTGAGATTCATCAACAATAATCATCCCCTCGATCTTATTCACCCCCATCTCTTTCAATGTCTCCACTATCTCCTGCACTATATCGGTGCCATAAGGTTCGACAGTGGAATTGAGTGATGGATCACACACCCCCTCCACAATCAGATTACCACGCAGAATACCCATATCGAGAGGACCGTCTGTATACACTTTGGTCTTATATCGATAGTCCGACCCGCATACTCTAAGAAGCGCAGCTGTGGTCACCGACTTCATGATGGAGGCCGGTATAAGGGCCTTGGTAGTATTATGGCTGCTCATGACTCTTCCGTCAGACAGATCAGTTATCTTTATAGCTACCGAACCCGGATTCACTCCACTTGCACGTAGAAAGGCTGTCAGTGCCTCCCGCTCTTTCGGGGTGACACCATAAACGGTCGCTGTCATAAGCAGCGACAGGAATAGGACAAAAATACTTCTAAATTTTAAATCTACAGATTTCATACACTTAATTCAGAACTGATACTTGTTTGGCAGTTCATTTCTATTGAAGTGATTTCAACTTCATTGCTTTGCAAACGCAAAGTTAGTAAGTTTTTCCGAATTTCTATCCTCTCTTTTTTGATACTTCCAAAATAGTTGCTAATTTTACAACCTGAAAACAATTCAACACCTACATGACTTCATCTAACCTCCCCCCTCGTATCCCCTACACGTTCGACAGGGTGGTGCGAATTCTTTTTACGGTATGCACCCTTGTTGCAGTGGTTTTCCTTCTTGACAGTCTGAAAGGGGTGCTCTTACCTTTCCTGGTGGCTTGCCTGATTGCTTATATGCTTGAGCCTATTGTTTTATGGAACATGAAATGGACCCGTTCAAAGGGACGTTTCATACCTGTGGCTTTGACTCTGCTTGAGACATGTCTTGTGGTGGCTATTTTTTGTGTCATCTTTATTCCCTATCTTATTTCCGAGACAACGGAAATGACGGCAATGATACGTGACTACGCCACCAAACAGATACAGATTCCTTATATATCGAGTAAGATCCACGACTTCCTGCGTGATAACCTTGACCCTAACGAGATTTCCAAATTGCTTTCTAAAGATGAATGGACTTCTCTGATAAAGAGCACTCTCTCCTCTTCCTGGTCATTTGTTAGTTCAGGACTTGCTTTTGTACTCGGTCTGCTCAGCTGGCTTATCGTGATTCTTTATGTAATCTTCATTATGCTCGACTATGAAAGGATAATGTTAAGTTTCCGGCAGCTTGTACCTATGCGTCATAGAGAACGCACTTATCAGGTGGCCAATGATATAAAGAATGCCATGAACCGATATTTTCGCGGCCAGTTCATCATAGCATTTCTGGTCGGTATCCTTTTTTCAATTGGATTCCTGATTATCGGATTGCCGATGGGTGTGATTTTAGGATTATTTATCGGTATGCTTAATATGGTGCCGTATCTTCAGCTCATATCCCTGCCCATCACAGCTGTATTGTGTATCGTGTGCACCGCAAGTACCGGAGTTGACTTCTGGGTGATTTTCTGGGAAAGTATGGCGGTATATATAGTAGTTCAATGCATCCAGGATCTCTACCTCACTCCACGTGTTATGGGTAAAGCCATGGGATTAAATCCGGCTATAATACTACTCTCACTTTCCGTATGGGGATCTCTGTTAGGATTCATGGGACTCATTATCGCACTTCCGCTCACTACTCTTTTGCTCTCCTATTACGATCAATATATTGTAAATCGTTATCCATCATCACACCTTACTGAGGTGGAACA
Source organism: uncultured Sangeribacter sp. (assembly GCA_964586465.1). Classification (GTDB taxonomy): domain Bacteria; phylum Bacteroidota; class Bacteroidia; order Bacteroidales; family Muribaculaceae; genus Lepagella. Next base: position 2,403 of record CAZPHL010000001.1, on the reverse strand, counting down.
ATAAACAGTTTTATCAGAATCTTAATAGTTACATAATGCTAACCCTTCCAACCGACCCCCAACTCTCCGCGGAACAGTCAGAGACTATCCAACAGTTAGAGGCAGAAACCTATACCGAAATCAATGGAGATGAACCCACTTCTCAGGAAGAAGACCATACGAATGGATTGATTGCCGATCTTGCCTGGATATTATTGCTGGGAGCCATAGTCACACTCCTGTTCAAAAAAATGAAACAGCCGGTAGTACTCGGGTACATACTGGCCGGGTTCCTTGCCAGCCCCAAGTTTATCTATCTTCCCTCCATATCTAATCTTGAGAATATTGAATTCTGGGCCGACCTTGGCATCGTGGTGCTTATGTTTACACTTGGTCTGGAATTCAGCTTCAAGAAACTCATGAATTCCGGATCCTCGGCCGTAATAACAGCCCTGATTATTATCTGTGGAATGACCTTTGCCGGATTCGGTGTCGGTAAAATTCTACATTTAAACTCAATCAACTGTATCTTCCTCGGAGGCATGATCTCAATGTCGTCTACTACGATCATTCTTAAGACCTTATCAGATTTAGGTATGCGACAAAAGAAATTTGCTTCTCTTGTTTTGGCTGTGCTTATCATTGAAGACCTGTTCGCTGTGCTTATGCTTGTTTTGCTGTCTTCGCTGGCTATGGGTAATGTAGAGGGCACCGATCTGCTCTTCTCCATAGGTAAACTGCTCTTCTTCCTGATTATATGGTTTGTTGTCGGGGTATATGTGCTTCCCACTTTCTTTACCCGAGTGAAAAGTTTCCTCAATTCAGAGACTCTTCTTGTAGTAGCTATGGGATTATGCTTCTCAATGGCGGTTTTCTCCGTGATGTGTGGTTTCTCACTCGAACTGGGAGCATTTGTAATGGGATCAATTCTGGCCGGCACAATGGTCGCCGAATCAATGGAAAAAGTGGTGCAGCCGGTGAAAGACCTTTTCGGTGCTGTCTTCTTCATTTCTGTAGGCATGATGGTGGATCCAAATATCCTGGTGAATTATTGGAGTGAAATTCTGTTGCTCGCAGTGGTAGTGATCGTCGGTATGATTTTCTTCGGTACGCTCGGAATGCTCGTCACGGGCCAGACTCTGCGTGTGGCAATAGAAAGCGGTTTCACTCTGACACAAGTCGGTGAGTTCTCTTTCATCATCGCTTCTCTCGGTATGAGCCTCGGCGTTCTTCAGGAAAGTCTGTATCCTATCATCGTAGCTGTGTCAGTAATCACTATATTCACCACCCCATATTTTGTAAAACTATCACAACCGGCCTATAGATTTGTTGAGAGCCATCTTCCTAAAGGACTCAACTTCCTTATCGATCGGTATTCAAAACAAGTGACCGACGCAAGTGAGACGAAACGTCTTTGGAAAGAAATTCTTTCTCGTTATCTTTGGCGCATCCTGCTGTATTCTGTAGTGCTCCTGGCAATTGTGTTGGTATCTAAACAGTTCCTTTTTCCTCTTTGTCAACAGTATCTTGGAGAATGGGGACGTCTGACGGCCACAGCTATCACATTCGTATGTATGCTTCCATTTCTGATAGCACTGTCATTCAGTGGCACAAAACCTGATGAGAAAAAGAAGTTGCATGCTTCTGCCAGCTTCTATGATGTGCCATTGGTGGCCATGAGAATTATACGCTACCTTGTCACTCTGCTTTTTATCGTATATCTCATGACCATAGCTTACAATGCTGTCATAGCTTGGATAGCCGGATTGATTGGATTTAGTCTGATTATAGCTTTCGCTTCCTCAAAACTCCTTTCAAATTATGGTCATATAGAGGAAAAATTCATCAACAATCTCAATATACGTGAAAACACGCGCCTTGGCCTCAACAATAAGTTGGTGAGTGATTTACATCAGGCTTTTATTGAGGTTGGTCCTTATACTCCGTTTGTCGGCGATAAATTGAAAGATTCAGGCCTCCGTTCAGATTATGGCGTAAGTGTCTCCAGTATTCAACGAGGTGATATTTTTATCCCTCTCCCCTCAATCGATGCCCGAATTTTTCCGGGTGATGTCTTGGGCGTAATCGGAAATGACGAACAAATCAAGAAACTGAATGATGATATAGAGAGTTCTGAGAAGGCTTTCAAAGCAGTTAATGTGACACAGCCGGAGATTGAGCTCCGTAGCATCAAACTGTCGGCAAACTCTCCTATAATCAATATGCCTCTTAGTAAAACTCACCTCCGGAGCGATTTTTACAGCATGATTGTAAAAGTGCAACGCGGTGAAGACGAATTTGAGCAACCGGATTCTTCTACGGTGCTTCATGAAGGTGATATTGTATGGGTGGTTGGAGATGCTTCACGCATTGATGGAATGAAATGAATTTTCCTAAACAAATTGATAGAGATGAAAAAATGGT